>CAZBOC010000384.1:0-2743 GCA_964493225.1 uncultured Caulobacterales bacterium
GTTTCTTTCAAAGATTGATTATTGCTGCGACTCGCGCACCCAGCCCGGTTTTCGCTTTTCAAGGAAGGCGTTCACGCCTTCGCGCCCCTCGCCGCCGGCGCGGGCTCTTGCGATGCGGCCGGCCGTCTCCTCCATCACGCCGTCGTCGATCGCGCGATGCGCGACGCGTTTGACGAGATCCTTGGCGGCGGCCTGCGCGCCGGGCGCGCCGAATAGGATGTCGCTAATGACGCCGTCGAGCGTCGCCTCCAGCTGTGCGCCCATGCAGACCATGTGGACGAGCCCCATCTCCTTGGCCTTGGCCGCGTCGAAACGCTCGCCGGTCAGAAAAAAACGCCGCGCCTGGCGCGCGCCGATCGAGCGCACGACAAAGGGGGAGATCACCGCGGGGATGAGCCCGAGGCGAACCTCGGAAAGGGCGAAAAACGCGTCCTCGGAGGCGATGGCGATGTCGGCGGCGGCGACAAGGCCCAGCCCGCCGCCCATGGCCGGGCCGTTGACCAGAGCGATCGTCGGCTTGCCGCTGTCATAGATCGAGCGCAGCATGTGGCCAAGGCGGCGCGCGTCGTCCTTGTTTTCTGCCGCCGAATAGTCCGCGACCCGCTTCATCATGTTGAGGTCGGCGCCCGCCGAGAAGGCCGCGCCCGCACCCGTCAGGACGATCGCGCGAACGTTCTCGTCGCCGCTCAGCTTGCCCATGGCGTCGCAGATCGCGCCGATAAGATCTTCGTTGAAAGCGTTGCGCAGTTCGGGGCGGTTCATCGTCAGTCGGGCGACGCCGCGCCCGTCGATCGTCATTGTCAGGACGTGTTCTTCCATGGGGCGCCCTCCTTCTGCGGCGTCGGCATCATAGGGATTTCACGGAGCCCGCGCCAGCGCGCCGGACCGTCCCGCCCGCCGCCGCAGCGCGCCTGGAGCACATTCAGTGACCTTCGTGTCACTGAGTGTGCTCGAGGCTCTTCAGTCGTCGCGTTTTCAAAACGCCAAACCGGCTTTACTTTGGCTGGAAACGCCCTAGCCGTCGGCGGGATCGACGTCGCGCGCGCCGAAGACGAGGAGCCACAGGGCCGTTCCGATCTCGCCAAGGGAGGCCGGTATCGAGGCGATCTCGGAGATCACGCTCTCGCGGTAACCCGCATGGAGGATCGGCCCGAAGGCGTTTGCAAGGTAGCCCGCGCAGCCGAGCGCCAGCAACAGTCCCAGAACGCGCGGAATTGCGCCCGATTTCATGACCAGCACCCCGAGCGGGAAGAGCCATAATCCCCAGAAGATCGCAGCCACCCGGATCCTGTGATTGTACGCCTCGAGCCGGTCCGCCACGGCGGCCGCAAGGCTCGGCGCGTCACCGCCGGCCGCGACAATATCAAGGGCGGCGAGCTTTTCCGTCACGGCGAGGTAGCTGATCGGCACGCTGACCGCGGCGAAGAGCACCATCAAGAGCGCGAGGGAGGGTCCGCGCCGTGCGAAAACCCGGTGAAGGAACGTAAGCAGGACCGGAAAGATTGCATAACAGACAAGTTCGCCGGCGATCGCGAGGCGGAACAGCGCCGTCTCGGCGGTGAGGTTCGCAAGCGTCGCCGCCTGATCGTCGAGCTCGATCAGACGGCCGGGCGCATAGGCGAGGCTGAAAATCCCGGTGAGGACGAGAAGAACATAGGCAAGACCCGCAAGTCGCGCGCTGGTCTTGACGGAAAGGGTTGCGAAACCGGCTCGGCTCATCGTCGCCACCGGCTACCGAGCGTTGCCTGCCGCATCGGCGCGAGGCGCGCGCGGCCATACGAGCGCGGTCCACGCGATCAGCAGCGTGAGCGCGATCTCGATCACCCCGTAAAAAAGATAGAAAGGCGCCGCGCCGGGCATCGTCAAGGCGAGGATCGCCGAATAGGCGAGGCCGAAAATGACGTTGAGAAGCCGTGCGAGCCAAGGCGCGGCGGCGAGGGAGACAAAGATCATCAGGCTCGGCACGGCCATCATGGCGGCGACGCCGACGAAGACCGCGGCGCCCGCTTCCCCGAAGGACCCGATCCGCCCCGCGCCAATGGCTTCCAGCTTTCCCGGCATGTAGAGGTTGAAATAATCGCCATAGACGTAGAGGAACATCACGCTCGTCCAGAGCGCCGCGAGCCTCAACTTGGTCGGCGGCCTGAAATCCTCAAGCCTGCCGCTCCCTTTGGTCGGTCCTTCCGTCATACCTCCTCCTCAGTCCGGCCGCCCAGCCGCAAATCGGGCCCATTACAAGCGGCCCGAATGAAAGACATTTGGACCCTTGGCAAGCGCGCCAAAAACCGACAGGGGCCCCCGCTCTCATGCGCGCAAGCCCGCAATCTTGATGAGTCAGAATTCCGGGCCCTTGGTGTAAGTCATAGACCCATAGCGGATCGCGCCGGGAATTTCGCCCCTCCGCGCGGCGAACCGAGACCCTTTCAAGGCGGGGCGCTGCGCGCACGCGCACACTGGGCGATCATTGCGTCGGACCCGCCTCCCGGGGCCCGGGGCAGCGAGGATCCGGTCCGCCTAGAGCGTTTCCTGGAAGCGGACCGGACGGCCGGCGGGCGCGCCGATGATCTCGCTCTCCCACATGACGCGCCGCCCACGGATGATCGTTCCGACGGGCCAGCCCGTCACGGCCATGCCGTCGAACGGGGTCCAGCCTGATTTCGACGCGGACCATTCATGGGTGATCGTCTGCGTGCGTTTCAGATCGACGACCGTGAAATCCGCGTCATAGCCGACCGCGAGCCGG
>CAZBOC010000385.1:0-2737 GCA_964493225.1 uncultured Caulobacterales bacterium
ACTTCAACGGCGAGGGCGTGACCTATGGCGACGTCTTCCACCAGAGCGAGGTCGAGTTCTCCCGCTACAATTTCGAAATGGCGGATACGGAGGTTCTCTTCGGCCAGTTCAGGGAGGCCGAAGCCGCCTGCCTCGCGATCATCGAAGCGGGGAAGGCCGCCGGCGCGCCCGCGCCGCTGCCCGCCTATGACCAGTGCATCAAGGCGAGCCACCTCTTCAATCTGCTCGACGCGCGCGGCGTGATCTCCGTCGCCGAACGCCAGTCCTATATTCTCCGGGTGCGGACGCTCGCCGTCGCCTGCTGCGAGGCGTGGCTGGAGAGCCCCCAGGGACGCGGCGAGGGCGCGGGGCTCGTCGATTACGGGGAGGCCTGAGCAATGGCGAGCATATCATGCAGGTGACCCCATGCAGATAACGGGCGCCTGTCAGTGCGGGACCCTTCGCTACCGCCTGACGGCGCCGCCGGTGATGGCCTACGCCTGTCACTGCACCATCTGCCAGCGGATCTCGACGAGCGCCTTCAACATCTCCGTCATCTGCCGGGCGGACGCGGTCGAGATCACCGCCGGGACGCCCGCCCGCCATGACTGGGTCGCGGACCGCGATGTAAAGCGCTTCGGCGAATTCTGTCCGGCCTGCGGGGTGCGCATCCGCCACGGCCATGAGCCGTCGAAGGGCGTCTGGACGGTGCGCGGCGGCACGCTCGACGACACGCGCTGGGCGCGGCCCGCGGCCCATATCTGGATGAAAAGCGCCGTCCCCTGGTTCCGCCCCGCCCCGGACGACCTCCTCTACGACGCCCAGCCGGAAGACTACGCCGCGATCATTGACCGGTATCAGGCGATTATGGGGCTGTGAGGGCAGGCGGTGACGGCGCGGCCAGCGGCGCGCAAGGCGCCGCCGAACTATCGCGTTCAGACGGCGTCGCCTACAATTCATTGTCGAGCTAAAACAGGAGACCCCGCTATTATTTTGTATGTTTAGCTTTCCTGCGAGATCTACACCGACTGGCGCGAGGAGATCGCGGCCGGCGCGAAGGCGGCGGACCTGCCGGTCCGGCTTTCGGCGCCCGTCACGAACCATCCGGCGTCCGATGATTGCGGCGTCGCCATTCTCGGCGCGGAGGCCGACAAGTTCTGGCATGACCGAAAAGGCGCCGGCGTCAATGCGATCCGTACGGGCGCGCTCATCCGCAACGCCGACATCGTCGTCGTGCGCTTCGGCGACAAATACCGGCAATGGAACGCCGCGTTCGACGCCGGCATGGCGGCCGCCCTCGGCAAGCCGCTGATCATAATGCACGCGCCGGATCTGACCCACGCCCTGAAGGAGGTCGACGCCGCGGCCCTCGCCGTCGCCGAGACCCCGGCCCAGATCGTCGAGATTCTCGACTATGTGATCAACGGCCGCCTCAAGGGCTACACGGACTGAGCGCGACCGGCGGGGAGGGCGTGGCGAAGAAACGCAAAACCCGGCGCAAGCCCTGGCGCAGGCTGGGCCCAATCGGGCGGGCGCTGCGCGCCGGCGAATATGCCGGGCTCGCCCTCATCGCGGCGGCGGCGGTCTCAATCCTCTGGGCCCGCGTCTATCGCTTCGCCGGACCGCCCGGAACGCTGACCATGGTCGAGCGGCGGCTCGGCGGCGAGGGAATAAACCATCCGTGGACGAAACTTGAGAGCATCTCCCCGCATCTCGTCCGCGCGGTGATCGCCGGCGAGGATTCGCGTTTTTGCGCCCATCACGGGATCGACTTCGCCGCCATCGAGAAAGCCGTCGCCGAAGCGAAATCCGGCCGCCGGCTGCGCGGCGCCTCGACGATCTCCCAGCAGACCGCGAAGAACGCCTTTTTCTGGAACGGCGGCGGCTGGGTCCGCAAGGCGGGCGAGGCGTGGATGACCCTCGTCATCGAGGCGCTCTGGCCGAAGCGGCGCGTGATGGAGGTCTATCTCAACATCGCCGAATGGGGCGACGGGCATTTCGGCGCCGAGGCCGCCGCGCGGGCGCGGTTCGGGAAATCCGCCGCGGCGCTGACAAAGCGCGAGGCCGCGCTCCTCGCCGCGGTCCTGCCGAACCCGCATAAATGGCGCGCCGACCGGCCGGGGCCTTACGTGCGCCGGCGCGCGGCAAGCCTCTCGAAGCGGATGGGCGTCGTCGCGCGAGACGGCCTCGACGCCTGCGTCCTCAACTGAGGGCGGCCCTTGCCGCCGGGGCGGGACCGGCGTTCAATGGAGGGCGTTCAACGGCCGGCGTTACGGTTCGCCGCGCACGCTCATCGAAAAACGAACGCCAGAGGCCCCATGACGCGCACGACCTCCGAACGCCACACGGAAATCCTCAACGGCTATCAGGGCGGGGAGACGCGCTTCAACGAATGGGCGCGCGAAAAGCTCGGCGATTTTGAGCTGACATCGTGGGCATACGGACGGATTTCCATGGTCTGGGAGATCGACGACCGCTTCGTCATGCCGGACGGGATCGTCTTCGGCGGGCATATCGCCTCCGTCGCGGACCACGTCGTCGGCCTCGCCGCAATGGCGGCCTTGACGGAAAACGAGGAGCGCTTCCGCACCTCGCGCCTCGAAACGAATTATTTCCGGCCGCTAATGAAGCCGCGCGCGACGATTGAGGCGCGCGTGACCAACGCCTCGCGCTCGCTCATCCATATCGAGGCGGACTTCGTCAACGCGGAAGACAAACTCGCCGCGCGCATCGCCGCCGTTCAGATGATCACCCGCCG
>CAZBOC010000386.1:0-2733 GCA_964493225.1 uncultured Caulobacterales bacterium
GGCTCGATTACGAGCGCGCGGTGCTGGCGGCCGGGCCCCTCGGGATCATGCAGGCGGCGATGGATATCGTCCTCGGCTACGTCCATGAGCGCGAACAGTTCGGCAAGCCCATCGGCGCCTTTCAGCTGGTGCAGGGAAAACTCGCCGACATGTACACGACGATGAACGCCTGCAAGGCCTATGTCTATGCGGTGGCGGGCGCCTGCGATCGGGGCGAGACGACGCGCCAGGACGCGGCCGGATGCATTCTTTATGCGGCGGAAAAGGCGACGCAGGTCGCTCTCGACGCGATCCAGCTCCTCGGCGGGAACGGCTACATCAACGAATATCCGACGGGCCGGCTCCTGCGCGACGCGAAACTCTACGAGATCGGCGCCGGCACCTCGGAAATCCGCCGTATGCTGATCGGCCGGGAGCTCTTCGCTGCGACGGGGTGAGGAAGATTTAAGTATCTGTGCTGATCAAACCGCGAAGCGCCGTCGCTTCCGCGCGCCGGCCTGGGCGCGCAAAAACCCGTTGACGAGGGGCCTGGAGGTCAGCCTTGCGGCCACGACGCCTGCGGCGACGGCGAGGGCGCCGATGGTGAGGACGCTGTCCTGGCCGATGAGCGCGGGATCGCCGAGAAGCGTGATCAGGAACAGCGCCGAAGCCGCCCCCGGCGCGCCGCCGAACCAGGCGAGAAAGGCCTGGCTTTCCCTCGGCAACGCCGGCGACTGGAGAATTGCGAGGCGCGGTCCCGCGCGCATCACGGTCGCTGCGGCTAGAGCGAAGACGACCGACAACATGTCCGCCTGCAGAATGCGCGGCGCGAAGAGCGCGCCAAAAGCGAAATAGGCCACGGGCGTCACGCCCTGCTCGACGATCCGGCGCAGCCTCAGGCGCGTCGTCGTCAGGGCGCGCGTTTCCTCGCCCCAGAGCAGCCCGGCGGCCAGGGCGGCGACGACGGGGTTTGCGCCGAGCGGCGCGGAGGCGGCGAAAACGGCGACGGCCCCGAGGGCGAGAACGCCGCCGTCGATGCGCTGCGCGCGGGCGCGCTCGCGGGCCCGCACGCGGTTCACCGCCATCGCGATGACGAGGCCCGCGGCGCCGCCGAGGATGAACCCCTTGAGGACGGAATGGCTCTCGCGCCAGAGCGGACCGGCGGCGGGCTCGCCCGACGCCGCGGCGGAGGCGTTTGCGGCGAGGAGGATGGCGACCGGCGCGCCGAGCGCTATGATCGCCGCGCTTTCAAGCCGGACCGCGGCCTTGATCTCCGCCGGGGCGGGCGTGTTGATTACGGCGCGCCGATCGAAAGCCGCGCCGTTCAGCATGAGCGCGCCGCCAAGAAGCAGCGCCGAGGCCATCGTCAGCTGCGGCAGGAGAATGAACGCGGCGAGCGAACACGCCATCATGAAGAGCGGCGCGCCGCCCAGCGTCAGTCTGAACGCTGACGGACACTGCGCCGCCAGCCGGCTCACGCGAAACTGGGCCGCCGATACGAAGGCCAGCGCGGCGAGGCCGGCCTCGGCCGCAGCTGCGACGAACTCCGCCGCGGCGAAGGGCAGATCCAGCGCCCGGTAGGCAAGCGAGACCGCCGCGCCCGCCGCCAGCAACAGTCCGGGCGCGGAGGCGGTCTCGCGCCCGAGCCGCGTCGTGGACAACAAAAGCGTGCACGCCGCTATGAACAGCGCCGATCCAAATGAAATCATCATTCAACTAAACGCCCGTTCGGGCCGCGTTCCCGGAAATTCGCCGACGGCCCGGCCTGTTTCCGATTCCCTCGCATTTTCCGCGCACGGTGCAACCATCGCGCTTCAACACTCCGAATCACTAAACCTGAATCTGAATTGATCCGCCGGCGTTGGCAAACTTAAAATCAAGTAAAAATGCGCCGCCCGGGGATCAACCCCCGCGAAGGGGGCGATAACTTTCCCACGCGGCGGACAGGATTCCTGAACCCCGGTCTCCGGCCCGATTAGGATCTTGTGCAAAGCCACGCCACCTCCATTTGGGAGATTATGACGATGACGGAACGTCAGGCCGCGCAGGATGCGGACAAACCGAAAAACCGGCGCGGGCGGATCAGGCGCGCCATCGCCGGGGCCGCTCCGCAAATCGCCGGGGCTCTCGGCGGACCGCTCGCCGGCGCGGCGGTGGGCGCGCTCGCCAGGGCGATATTCGGCGAGGAGGGCGCGAGCGAAGCGGAGATCGAGGCCGCGCTGCGGGATGCGACGCCCGAACAGATGCTGGCGATCCGCCGCGCCGATAACGAATTCCGGATCGCGCTGCGCAGGGCCGCGGTCGAGGAAGCGCGCATTCACGCCGGCGACCGCGACAGCGCCCGCCGTCGCCAAGAGGCGATGAACGACTGGGCGCCGTCCGTGCTCGGCGTCCTGATCATTTTCGGCTTTTTCGTCGTCCTGGCCGCCATGCTGACCCAGCGTCTGCCGGAGGGCGCCGAGACGGAATTCTCCATCATGCTCGGCGCGCTGGCGACGATGACGGCGGCGGTCGTGAATTACTTCTTTGGTTCGTCCGTCGGCTCGCGCGAGAAGACCCGCCTCATGACGAAGCCGCAGGACGACGCGCTCGCGGCCGCGCGCGGCGAGCGTTGACGCGCGGTCTTGGCGGGCCGGGCCCGGCGCAATTATATCGGCGAGGCGCTGAAGGAGCGAAGCGGCCATGGCGGCGTATGACGTGGCGATCATTGGCGGGGGCGTGATCGGCATGAGCCTCGCCTGGCGGCTTCAGACC
>CAZBOC010000387.1:0-2727 GCA_964493225.1 uncultured Caulobacterales bacterium
CAGCGCCAGTTCCGGACCGGTGTCTTTCGATTTCACCGCGTGCATGACGGCCGAGCGTTTCTCCTCCGGGAAAACATCCGTTCGCGGAGGAGGCGGGCCTTGCGGATTGTCCCGGGCGCCGGCCGGCGCGGGCGCTTCTTTCGCCATCGTCGCCGACCTTATCACGCGGCGGCCCTTTCGTCGCTGAGGGCCGGCGCCAGGATTTCCTCGGCGATCCAGCGCACGACGGGGACGCACACGCCGTCGCCGCAGAGCTTGAGCGCCGCCGTCGCGCCGGCCGGCAGGCGATAGTCTTCCGGCAGGCCCATCAGCCTCGCGGCCTCGCGGGGGCCGAGGAGCCTTGATCGCGTTCGCGGCCCCTCGATCTCGATAATAAACTGGCGCGACGATCCGCCGGCGGGCGTCCTGAGGCAGCCGGCCAGCCCGTCAAACCGCGCCTCGAGGCGCATGACGCGCGCCCCCGCTTCAATCCGTATGCGCCTGTAGGCGGCCCCGACATGGCGCGCGCCCGTCCTGCGCAGGGCGTCGAGGGCGGCGGCCTGACGCGGGCCCATGGCGGAAAGGAGCTGCGCGGTTTTCCCGGACGAATGCCAGACCGCCGCGTCGTCGAGAATGTCGGCGAGCCTCGCGTTGCGAACAGGCCTCGGCCGCGCGTCGAGCCAGAAAAAGGCGCGCCGTGCGGCCGACGGCAAGCCCGCAACCGCCTCGATCAGCGCGGCGGGCGTCTCCTCGCTCGCCCGGGGCGCGTTGCCCCCGCGCGGGCGCGCCCCGGCCGCGAAGCCGAATATGAATATCCGTCTGCGCGACTGGGCAACGAAATGGCGTGCGTCGATGACGAGCGCGGACGGCGTATAGCCGGCGCCGGCGAGACGCGCGAGCACCGCGCGCAGGTCGCCGCCGCCGCGAGAGGTCAAGAGCCCCGGCACGTTCTCGAGAACGAGAAGGCGGGGCGCGCGTCCCGCTTTCCTCAGCCCAAGGACGAGCTCCCAGAAGCTGTGAAACGCGCCGGACCGCGCGCCTCTCAGGCCCGCCCTGGCGCCGGCCAGGGAAAGGTCCTGACAGGGGAACGACGCCCAGACGAGGTCAGGCGTCGCGGCCGGCAGATCGCCCGCGCGCAGCGAGGCGACATCGGCTTGGCAAAAATGATCGGCGCCAAAATTTTCCCTGTAGGCGGCGGCCTTCTGCGGATCGAAATCGTTTGCAAACAGACAGGTCCATTCGGGCCCGAGGCCAAGGCGGGCCATGCCGCCGCCGGCGAAAAACTCGAAAAACGATTTTTCTTTCGCGAAGGTCGTCGCCATAATCCCGCCGCAATGCTCCGCCCCCGCCATATTGCCGCCCGATTGCGGCGCGCCGGGGGGCGCTCGCCCGTAAAGTCGCCACAATTGGCGCGATCCGAAGAAAAAGAAAAGACGATCGCGCGAATGCAAATGCAGTCGCCTCGATTGACCCGCCTCGTTGAACGCTTCAGGGTTGCGGCGGGCGTAAAAACTGGGGGCGTCGCGCATTCGAGGAGAAGCGACATGCCCTTGACGAAGGAAGGGAAAGGGCGGCCGTTCGCGAACCGGCTGCTCAAGAAGCCGTTGGCGCTGTCGGCGCCAACCTTATTCGCGGCGCCAGCCTTATTCGCGGCGATAGCGATTTGCGCCGCGCCGGCCTCCGCCCGCCACGAGCCGCGGGAAGGCGCCTCGCGGCCTGTGATCGCGCAGACGCACAAGGCCGGACCGCCAGGGGCGGCGTCCCGCGGAAGACAGCCCTCGAGGGCGGAGGCGCAAACCATCCGCAGACAGACGGCATCGGCCGGCCGCCGTCTTTCGGCGGCGCGATCGGAACCGGACCGGGGCGAGGCTCGAGGCGGCCGGGAACGGCGCGTCGGCGCGAGAGCCGGGCAGCGCCGCGACGCCCATCGCGGCGCCTATCGCGGCGGTCGGCGCGTCGCAGGCGGATACGCCCATGATCGACAGGCGCGCCATCGGCGCGACCACGCGCGACGCCGCCATGACCGTCGCATTCACGACCGTCGCTTCCATGGCGGTCGCGTGCATGACCGTCGCGTGCATGACCGTCGCATTCATGACCGTCGCCTCCACGAGCGGCGGGCGCATCACCGACGCGCGCTCGACAGGCGCGAAACGCGCGCCCGACATCACCGCCAACTGCGGTCCCATCGCGGCGTTCGCTATGGCGGGCGTCGTTACGCCCATGGCCGCGGACCGCGAGGCGGGCATGGTTATTTCTGTTCGCGCCACGGCGTCTTTCACTATTATCCGGGCTACGATCCTTTCGGATGGGTCGTCGTGAATTTCGGCCGCCGCCTTTACCGCCCGAGCTTCATCGGCGACTGCAGGGTCGTGTCGCAGTCGTTCTATCGGCGCGGTCGACGCTTCGACGAGGTCGCCGTCCTGTGTTTCGACCGCTGGGGCTACGGCTACATCAAGCCCGGCAGTCGTCGCGTCTATCGGCGATACTAGGGCGGGCGCCTCCGGTCCGCCGGAAAGGCGCGCTTCCCGGGGCGCGGTCCTTTCGCGCCGCGCCGCGCCGCCCGCGTCGTCTTCGCGCTTACAAATCCGTAAAGCCGAGCAAGGGCGCTCGGGCGCGTTTGCGAATCGTCCGACCGGTCGATCTTGGTCGTCATCGCCGCCGCCTGCGCGGCTGACGCCGCGTTTCTTCCGCAGGCCGCTTGCCAACTTCGCGCGACGCATGCTTTCTCAACGGCCCATGAGCGCT
>CAZBOC010000388.1:0-2722 GCA_964493225.1 uncultured Caulobacterales bacterium
CGCCGGCGTCGATATTGCGGTTGCGCGCCGAGATGATCCCCTTGGTCACAGACCCGCCGAGACCGAAAGGATTTCCGATGGCGAATACGTCGTCGCCGACCCGCGCCTTTTCGGAGTTTCCGAAGGAGACCGCGGGAAGCCGCGCGCCGCCCGTGTCGAGCTGCATGACGGCGAGGTCGGTTTCAGGATCGCGCCCGCGCACCGTGGCGCTGAATTCGCGGCCGTCATTGAGCGTCACGAGGATGTCGTCGGCGTTGTCGATGACGTGGTTGTTGGTGACGACGACGCCGGAGGCCTTGATGACGAAACCCGACCCGAGAGAGACCGCCTTTCGGTTGAATTTCCGCTGGAGCGGAGCCAGTTCGCCGGTCGCCGTCGCTCCGTTGACGCGCTTTGACGAAGAGATGTTGACGACCGCCGGGGAGAGATCCTCGACGAGATCGGGTAAGGATTCGCGGGCCGCCGCCGGTCCGGGATCCGAAAACACGAAAACGGCGACCATCGCCGCCAGCAGTCCAATCCGCGCCATCTGAAACCTCACTTTGTGCGCCCCCGATCCATCGCCTGCGCATAGGTTAGCGTAAAAGACCGCCCGCGCAAATCACGCGCGCGGGGGCCTTTCGCCGCCTTACGCGGCCTCAGTCCGGCTGGCCGTCGACCCGGTTGAAGTACCGGAAAAACTCGCTGTCCGGCGAAAGCAGAATGGTCGTATCGCCCTTCTGCAGCGCTTCTTCATAGGCGAGGAGCGAGCGATAGAAGGCGAAGAATTCGGGATCCCTGCTGTAGGCGGCGGCGAAGACGGCGTTGCGTTCGCCGTCGGCCGAGCCGCGCAGACGCTGGGCCTCTTCCTCGGCCTTCGCGCGGATTTCCGTCGCCTGACGGTCGGCCTGCGCCTCGATCTGCTGGGCGGTCTCGTTTCCCTCGGCCCTGATCTGCTGGGCGAGCTGGTTGCGCTCGGTGATCATCCGCTGGAAGACCGCCTGGCTGTTCTGGGCCGGCAGATCGGCGCGGCGGATTTTTACGTCGATGATTTCAACCCCGAAGCGCCGCGCGCTTTCTCCCAGCAGTTCGCCGATCCTGACCATCAGGCCCGCGCGCTCCGTCGAGACGATTTCATCGACGCTGACCTCGCCGAGAACCCGGCGAACCGTCTGGTTCATCAAAGAGCCGAGCCGCGATTCGCCGCCGGTCTCGTCGCGCACCGTCTGGTAGAACAGGAGCGGATCGATGATGCGGTAGCGTGCGAAAGCGTCGACGAGAAGGCGCTCCTGATTGCTGGCGATGATTTCGATCGGCGGCTGATCGAGTTCGCGATTGCGTTTATCAATATACTGAACGCTTTCAATGAACGGCGTCTTCAGCTTCAGTCCGGCCTCGGTGTATTTGCCCCTCGGCTCGCCGAAGCGCAGGACGATCGCCGATTTCGTCTCCGGCACGATGAAGGCGGCCGTCGACACGAGCAGAATGAAGAGAAAGGCGCCGAGCAGCGCCATGGAAATGACCGGATTGCGCATCAGTTGGTCCCCCGCTTCGTCAGCTCGTTGAGCGGCAGATAGGGCACGACCCCCGACCCCGCTTCATCTTCGAGGATGATCTTGTTCATATCGCCGAGGACCAATTCCACGGTCTCCAGATACATGCGCTGCCTCGTGACCTCGGGCGCCTTGGCGTATTCCTCGTAGATCGCGTTGAAGCGGTCGGCCTGACCGCGGGCTTCGGCGGTCACGCGCGCCTGATAAGCGCGCGCGTCCTCAAGAATGCGCTGGGCCTGGCCCCGCGCCTCGGGCACCACGCGGTTCGCATAGGCGCGCGCGGTGTTGATGTACTGTTCCTTGTCCTGTTTGGCCGCCTCGACATCAAGGAAGGCTTCGTTGACTTCCGCGGTGGGCGGCTCGGTTTTCTCAAGGTTGACCTCCGTCACTTCGATCCCCGAACGCTGCAGGTCCAGCGTCTCCTGCATAAGCGTGCGCGTCTCCTCCTGGACGACTGTCCGCCCCTGCGTCTGGACGAAATCAAGCGTGTTGCGCCCGACGACTTCCCGGATGGCCGCCTCGCCGACGGTCAGGACCAGATTACTGGGCTGGTCGATGTTGAAAATGAACTGGGCGACGCCGGGCAGCTGGTCGTTTTCGCGCTCGACGCCGGCCTTGATCCGCCACTGCACCGCCATTTCTACGTCGACGATGTTCTTGTCGCCGGTGAGCATCAATCCTTCCGCCTGCGGACCGCGCTGGCCCCTGGTCTGCGGGATCGGCGTCTGGCGGGTCTCGAAGACATTGACGATATGGGCGTTCTGAACCGGCGCGGGGATGTGCCAATGGAGCCCTGGCATCGTGATCGTCTGAAATCGACCGAAGGTGGTCACGACGCCACGCTCGGCGGCGCCGACCTGATAGAAACCGCTCAGGCCCCAGATCGCGAAGAGCCCGATGATAATCAGTCCGATGGTGCGGGGGTTCAATTCGAAACCGCCGCCGCCGCCGCGTCCGCCGCGCCCGCCGCGCCCGCCGGGAAAGGCCCGCTTCAGGCGCTGGCGCGAGGCCTGGAGAAGTTCTTCAAGATCCGGCGGCTCGCCGCCCGGGCGTCGTCCGCCGTTGTTGCGCGGCGGCTGACCCCAAGGCCCGCGCGTAGGCCCGCGCCCGCCATTGGAGCCGTTGCCGCCTCCCCCGCTTCCTGAGTTATCTGACCAGGGCATTGAAATCCTTCTTGGTTGGGCCGACGT
>CAZBOC010000389.1:0-2701 GCA_964493225.1 uncultured Caulobacterales bacterium
CGCGGCGAAATCCGCATCGCCGGCGAAACAGCGGCGATGATCGATCTCACCGACGGGTTCAACCAGGCGATGAGCGGGAGGCAGAACATCTATCTGCGTTCGGCCGTGCTCGGACGCTCCCGCTCGGAGGTTGACGAGCTGATCGACGAGATGATCGCCTTCACCGAGCTTGGCGAGGCGATCAACGCGCCGATCTCGACCTATAGCGCCGGCATGCGCATGCGCCTCGCTTTTGCGACGACCGTCTTCGTCGAACCTGATCTCCTGATCATCGACGAAGTGCTGTCCGTCGGCGACTTCCAGTTTCGACAGAAATGTCTGGAAAGGATCCGCCTCCTGCGCGAGCGCGCGGCCTTCGTCTTTTCCTCCCATTCGATGAACGACATCGCCCGCTTCTGCGACAAGGCCATCGTGATGGAGAAGGGCGTGGTCGCCTATCAGGGGCCCAGCGACGACGCGATCAAGTTCTACATGGAGAGCAAAAAGCGCGCCGAGGACGCGGCGGGGCCGGCCACGAAACCGAAACTCGGCCATTTCATTCACAATGAAAAATCCGTACACGATGTTTCTGTCAGCTACAGAAACGGAGCCGACGGCGCGGCGACGACCATTCGTCGCGGAGAAAAGCTCAGCCTCGACATATCCTTCAGGGTCGCCTTTTCGCCGCGTGATCTGACGATCGGCTATCCGATCTGGACGTCAGACGACGTCATGGTGACCGGTTTCGCTACGCGGGCGGACAGGATCGAAATCCCGGCAAAGTCCGGCGACACCGTCAGCGCAACCCTGACGATCGACACCAGGGAACTCAATCCCGGCGATTACAAAGCGGTCCTGATCATCAGGGACGGGCCGGAATTCCTTTATCGACGCGAAGCCGCCGGCTTCACCGTCGCCGACCCGGACCTTTCCATGCATTGGGGCGTCGTCCAGATCGACCATGACTGGGAGATAAGGACGACGCCTCACCAGTCATAATTCTCTTCATAACCAAGCTGGATGAGCAGACTGCCGTAACGCTCCTTGAACGTCGCTTTCAGACTTTCGGAGAATAGCGTTCGCCAGCTTTGAGCCGCAGCCTCGTTCGACCAGGTGCGGCTAAGATTGACGTCCGGCATGTTTTCAAAGCCGCAGAAAGCGCACAGCTTCTCCAGGTTATCCAGTCCCGTTCGCTCATCGGGGCTGAACTCCTCCAGTTTGAATTCAATGATGTTTTCGCGCCCGGTCCACGGCGCAAGCTGGTTTTCAAGGATGTCCCTGGTGATGTTGTCGAGCTCGTATCGCAGACCGTCCTCGACGCTGAGCCGTTCGAGGATCGGCCGGTCCGCTTTAAGCTTCTCCCAGAACCATTGATCGGGGGCCACGATCTTGTGCCCCTCTTTGTGGTAGAAATAATTCGAGATGAGGAGCTGTCGCGGATCGCGCACCGCATGCACGCCGAGGATGCGGTCGTTCATCGGCATGATCCGTTCGACGACCGGCGCGCCTGCGTTCGACAGGTTCAGAACGCAACCCGGATCGGAGGCGATGACGGAGAAATCAATATTGTAAAGGTCGAGATCATGGGCCGTTGAAAAATGAAACACGGGCTCCCTGATTTCGTAGCCGTAGAGGTTCCGCCCGTTGGCCGCCGCAAGCGGCTTCATTATCGAATTGCGAAAAAACCGGCTGCCGCATTTATGGTGGCCGAAGAACACGACGCTTTTCATGTCACCCACGCAGAAATTCCCCATGATGCGAGGGAAGACCCTTATCCGGGATCGCACGCGGATTACAACATGCGCCGCCCAAGGGGGGCCTCGCCGGCTCAACCGAAAAGGAAATCGTCCGCCGTCAGGTTCGCGCGCAATGTGTTCTCCAGGGTGAGCGCGTCGCCGGACCCGAAACTGATGATGGTGTCCGCGCCGGACTGAAGCGACGCGTTGAAAATCTCGGCGAAGCTGTCGAAGGCTGCGCCGAAGCCGATCAGCCTGACGGCGTCATCGGCCGACCGGAAATCCTCGACCAGGTCGTTCCCGTCGCCGCGCTCGAACTGGAAGGTGTCCGCGCCGGCGCCGCCCCGCAAGATGTCGAGGCCGCCGTCGCCGATCAGCGTGTCGTCGCCCGCGCCGCCGCGCAGCATGTCATCGCCCGCGCCGCCGTTCAGAACATCGTTGCCGCTGTCGCCCTTGACGAAGTCGGCCCCGTCGCCGCCGTTCAGCCAGTCGTCGCCGTCATGGCCGAATAGCGTGTCGTTCCCCGCCTCGCCGTGGACGGCGTCATCGTCGCCAAAGCCGCGCAGGCTGTCATCGCCGGGCCCGCCGCGCACCGTGTCGTTCCCGTCGCCGCCCCGCGCGTCGTCGGCCCCGTCGTCTCCGAGGACGAGATCCGCGCCTGCGCCGCCTTCGATAAAATCGTCGTCGGCGTTGCCGCGGACCGTGTCGTTCCCCGGGCCGCCGGAAAGCGTGTCGTTCCCGCCATGGCCGTGAAGCACGTCGTCGCCGGCCTCGCCGAAGACCTGATCGGTCTGGCCGAAGCCGCGCAGGACGTCGCCGCCCGCCCCGCCGCGCACCGTGTCTTCGCCGTCGCCGCCGCGCACGTCGTCGTCGCCGTCATCGCCAAGGAGGAGGTCCGCGCCTGCGCCGCCTTCGACATAATCGTCGTCGCCGTTGCCGCGGACCGTGTCGTTCCCCGGGCCGCCGGAAAGCGTGTCGTTCCCGCC
>CAZBOC010000390.1:0-2683 GCA_964493225.1 uncultured Caulobacterales bacterium
GCTGCGGTCGAAATCCGAAACGCAGAATATTCCGATCATCATGCTGACGGCGCGGGCCGAAGAGGTCGACCGTATTCGCGGGCTCGAGACGGGGGCGGACGATTATCTGACCAAGCCGTTTTCGACGGATGAATTGATCGCGCGGATCCGTGCGGTCCTGAGGCGGATCCGGCCCGGCCTCGTCGAGAACGAGGTGAGCCACGGCGACATCCGCGTCGAGCGCACGGCCCATCGGGTCTGGCGCGATGACAAGGAAATCCATCTGGGGCCGACCGAATACAGGCTGCTTGACCATTTGATCGAGCATCCGGGACGGGTGTTTTCCCGTGAACAGCTACTGAATGCGGTTTGGGGATCAGACGTCTTCGTGGAAGTCAGAACCGTAGACGTGCATATCGGCCGGCTTCGCAAGGCGCTCAACAAGCACAACCAAGGCGATCCCATCCGCACCGTCAGGTCCGCCGGCTACTCTCTCGACATCGCGGCGAAATAGCGCGCCGGCCCCGGGATCGGCAGGCGTTTGACCGCACGCCTCCGGATGAATAGACGCCCGGCCGGTGTCGGCGGGCCGGAACGCCCTTCGCGCGCCGGGCCTCCTAGCTTGCGATTCTTTTTCTCTCGCCGGCCGCCGGGAGGCTCGCAGGCTCATGGCGACGCTCGACCTTGCGCTGCTGCGTCGGCTGGAAGGCGAGGCTCGCGTGATAGGGGCAGTAGGATTTCCCCGTCGGCGCGGCCTGACCGCAGAAATGAAAATCATCGGAGGCCGGATCGCCCACGGGCCATTTGCACATATTGGTTTTCAGGGTCGCGACCGTGGTGAGATCGCCGTCGTCAAGGATCGCCGAAGCGGTGAATTCAGGTTCCGTCGCGAGCGGCTTCGGGCCCTCGCTGGACGGCGGGTGAAGGCGGGAGCCGGCTTCGTCGGCGCAATAAGCGCGGCCGCGCTGGGGTTTGGCCGGCGCCGCGCGGCCAGAGAGGCCGAGGCGGTGGACCTTGCCGATGACGGCGTTGCGCGTCACGCCGCCGATCTTGCCGGCGATCTGACTGGCCGAAAGGCCTTCGGCCCATAATTTCTTCAATTTTTCAACGCGTTCATCATCCCAGGCCATGAAATCCTCCTTGTTCCCCGAACGGCCTGCGCCGCCCTGTCGCGCCGACCGCATCCCGAAAAAGTCTGCTATATCTTGATAATATCTGGCGCTCCCTGCACCAACTTTCAAAATATAGTAGCTGGGCGCTCAAAAAATACAACATGGCGCCCCGCATTTTTTTTACCCACTAGATCTTGGAGCTCACTGGCGCGCATGCGCCGGCGATTGCTTCGGCTTGACGCCACCTGCGCGGCGCTTCACATGTGGCGCAAGAAAAGGCACGGTTTTCAATGGATGGAGCGTCTCCGGCCAGCGTTTCCGATATCGATCCGCAAACCGGCGAGACCCGAACGCAGAAGCTGGGCGAGCGCCGCTTCGGCGCCGTCAACTGGCTCGGATTGCGCACGCTCTATGTCAAGGAAGTCCGTCGGTTTCTGAAGGTCGCGTTCCAGACGGTCTTCGCTCCGGTGATCTCGACGCTTCTTTTCCTGATCGTTTTCATGCAGGCCTTCGGGCGCGCCGGGACGTTCGTGAACGGAACGCCCTACATCGAGTTTCTGGCGCCGGGACTGATCATGCTGGCGATCCTGACGAACGCGTTCCAGAACTCCTCTTCTTCGCTCATCATCGGCAAGGTGCAAGGCTCGATCGTCGACATGCTCCTGCCGCCGCTTTCGGCTTCCGAACTCACCGTCGCGCTCGTCGGCGGCGCGGCGACGCGCGGACTTCTCGTCGGCCTCGTCACGGCCGCGACGAGCGCCGGCTTCATGGCGTTTTCCGAAACGCCGATGTCGTTCAGCGCGCCCCTCGCCGCGTTCTACTTCGCTTTCGCCGCCGCGCTCATCTTCGCCATGCTCGGCGTTCTCGGCGGCATCTGGGCGGAGAAATTCGATCAGCTCGCCGCGCTGACAAATTTCGTCATCACGCCGCTGACATTTCTCTCGGGCACGTTCTACGCCATTGGCGGCTTGCCCGAACCTTTTCTCACGGCGAGCCGCTTCAATCCGGTCTTTTACCTGATCGACGGATTCCGATACGGCTTCACGGGCGTCGCAGAGGCGTCCCTCGGCGTTGGCGTCGGCGTCACGGCCGGCCTGATCCTCGCGCTTGCGACAACCTGTTATCGGCTGATCAAGTCGGGTTACAAACTGAAGAGCTAGGAGTTCGCGTCCGATGTCCGAAGCAGTACAGCGCCCCGCCGGGCCCCGCGCGGACGATTCGATCCTGCCCTTCAAGGTCGGCGATACGGCGATCCGCGGCCGCGTTGTGCGCCTCGGTCCGGCGATTGACCGGATCCTTTCGCGCCATCCCTATGACGACGCGGTGAAGGTGCTCGTCGGCGAGGCGGCCGCGCTCGTCTCCATGATGGGCTCCTCGCTCAAATTCGACGGACGGATGATTTTCCAGGTGCAGGGCGAGGGCCCGGTCAGGATGCTCGTCTCGGACTACACCGCCGGCGGCGCGGTGCGCGCGATGGCGTCGGTATCCGGCGAGGCGGCCGGCCGCGAGGACTTGGCCGCAATGGTGGGCAAAGGCCACTTCGCAATCACGATCGACCAGGGCCCGGACATGGACCGCTACCAGGGCGTGCC
>CAZBOC010000391.1:0-2673 GCA_964493225.1 uncultured Caulobacterales bacterium
CGCCGACGCCGCGGGCGGCGGCGACGGCGGCGTCAGGGGGCGCGCCAAGGCGGGCGCGCTCGCGCCGGTCGAGGGCGACCCTGACGCGCCGTTCGACGCGCCGCGGCTCGACGGCGGCGGCAAGCGCCTCTCAACGGAGCAGACCGCCGCCGTCGCGGCGGCGCGCGCGCTGATTGAGGCCGAGAACCCCCGGCCGATGCTGCTTGACGGGGTGACGGGCTCGGGCAAGACCGAAGTCTACCTTGAGGCGGCGGCCGCCGCGCTGGGGGTCGATCAGACCGCACAGGTGCTCGTCATGCTGCCCGAGATCGCCCTCACTCTGCCCTTTCTGAAACGTCTTGAGGCGCGCTTCCGCGCTGCGCCGGCCGCCTGGCATTCCGGCGTGAAGCCCGCCGAGCGCCGACGCGTATGGCGGCGCGTGCTCGACGGGAGCGCCCGGGTCGTCGTCGGCGCGCGATCGGCGCTCTTTCTGCCGTTCAGGAATCTGAGGCTCATCGTCGTCGACGAGGAGCACGAGAGCGCTTACAAGCAGGAGGACGGCGTCATCTATCACGGCCGGGACATGGCGGTTGCGCGCGGCAAGCGGGCGCGGTTTCCCGTCATTCTCGCCTCGGCGACGCCGTCGCTGGAAACGGTCGTCAATGTCGACCAGGGGCGCTACGGGATTGCGCGTCTGACATCGCGTTACGGCGGGGCGCGGCTGCCCGACGTCTCGCTCGTCGATCTTCGCCGCAACCCGACGCAGACGGAGCGATGGCTGTCCCCGCCGCTCGTGGACGCGGTGAATGAAACCCTGGCGCGCGGCGAACAGACCCTCCTGTTCCTCAACCGTCGCGGTTATGCGCCGCTGACGATCTGCCGGCGCTGCGGCCACCGCATGACGGCCCCTGACTCCGACACGCTCCTCGTCGAACACCGCTTCGAGGACAGGCTGGTCTGCCACCATACGGGCTTTTCGATGACGAAGCCGTCGGCCTGTCCCTCCTGCAAGGCCGTCGGCGGTCTCGGCGCCTGCGGGCCGGGGGTCGAACGCGTCGCGGAGGAAGTCGCCGCGCTCTGGCCGACGGCGCGCAGTCTCGTGCTTTCCTCGGACACGGCCGCGTCGCCGCAATCGCTGCGCGCGGCCCTCGACAGGATGGCGGAGGGCGGGATCGACATCCTGATCGCGACGCAGGTCGTCGCGAAGGGCCACCACTTCCCGAAGCTGACGCTTGTGGGCGTTGTCGACGCGGATATGGGCCTGGCCGGCGGGGATCTGCGGGCGGCCGAGCGCACCTACCAGCTCCTGAGCCAGGTGGCGGGCCGCGCGGGCCGCGCGGAAAAGCCGGGCCGCGTCCTCATGCAGACCTACCAGCCGGGCGCGCCCGTCCTCGAGGCGCTGGCGGGCGGCGAGCGCGACGATTTCCTCAGCGCCGAAGCCCAAGGGCGCATGGATCTGGGATTTCCGCCTTACGGACGGCTCGCCGCGGTGATCTTGCGCTCCGGCGACGAAGCCGCCCTCAAGGCCGCCGCCGAGGGTCACCGGGCCGCGGCGCCGGCTGCGAACGGGCTTGAGGTCTGGGGCCCGGCGCCGGCGCCGTTCTATCGCCTGCGCGGCGAGATGCGCATCCGCTTTCTCGTCAAGGCCCGGCGCGACGTCAACGTCCAGAAGTTCATGGGGGCCTGGCTCTCCCGCGTGAAACTGAAGGGGTCGGTCCGACGCACGATCGACATCGACCCCTATTCCTTTTTATGATGCCGTCTCCATTGCGTCGTGCGCCGTCCGCGGGTCTTGTTGCATCGCCGCAGGGGGCGTGGTATTGCGCCGAAAATTCACGTGACGGGACCGGCGTGAGCCTGCGCCATTCCTTGAAGTTAACTTAAAAACAACGGCTTGCGGGGGCGTGCTTTGCGGGCGGTCCGGCGATCCATGGGAGTCCAGCCCCGGCGATATGGCGAATACCGATAAAGCGATCAGCGGTGCGGGCGCCGCGCCGACACTTTCCGGGGCGGCAGGGCGCTACGCGGAGGCCCTTTTCGACCTCGCGGAGGAGGCGGACGCCGTCGACGCGGTGGTGGCCGATCTCAATGGTCTGAAGGGTCTCATCGGGGATTCAGCGCATTTGCGCGACGTTTTGCGAAGCCCGGTCTATGCGCGCGCGGAAAAGGCCGCCGCCATGGGCGCGATCATCGAAAAATCCGGCGTCAACGCTCTGACGGCGAATTTCATCGGCCTTGTCGCCGAAAAGAACCGCCTTTTTTTCCTTGAGGCGATGATTGAAGGGTTTTCAAAACTCGCCGCCCACCATCGCGGCGAAGTCGAGGCGTTCGTTACTTCCGCCGCGCCGCTTTCCGACGACCAGGAGCGGCGCCTGCGCGGCGAGATCGAGGGGCGCGTCGGGCGGGCCGTCAATCTTTTCTTGGACGTCGATCCCGATCTTCTTGGCGGTCTCGTCGTCAAGGTCGGCTCAACGATGGTGGACTCTTCGCTGCGCACCAAACTCAACAAAATGAAATCCGTGATGAAAGAGGCCTCATAAAATGGAACTCCAGGCGTCGGAAATTTCCTCAATCCTGAAGCAGCAGATCAAGGATTTCGGCAAGGACGCCGAGGTCTCCGAGATCGGCCAGGTCCTCTCGGTCGGCGACGGCATCGCCCGCATTTACGGTCTCGACAACGTCAAGGCCGGCGAG
>CAZBOC010000392.1:0-2671 GCA_964493225.1 uncultured Caulobacterales bacterium
CGCTGGCGGATCGAGCATGCGCAAATTCTCCATACAGAAGATATTCCTCGTTTCGCCGAACTTGGCGTCATCGCCTCCATGCAGCCCTCCCACGCCATAGGCGATCTTCATTTCGCGGCGGCGCGGCTCGGCGCCGACCGCCTCGACGGGGCCTATGCGTGGCGTTCCCTCATCGACGCCGGCGCCGTGGTCGCCGGAGGCTCGGACGCGCCGGTGGAGCGCGGCGATCCGCTGATCGAGTTCTACGCCGCCGTCGCGCGGGCCGACCTTGAGGGCTATCAAGGCGAGGACTGGCGCCCCGAAGAAGCCGTCACCCGCGCCGAAGCCTTGAAAATGTTCACCGCCTGGCCGGCCTACGCAGCGTTTCAGGAGGACGACCTCGGGACCATTGAGCCCGGCAAGCGCGCCGACTTCACCGTCTTCTCCGCCGATATCATGACGATCCCCGTCGAGGAGATCCCCGACGCGAAAGCCGTCATGACCGTCATCGACGGCGCGGTTGTCTTCGACGCCGGGAAGTAGCCGGCCGCGGCGTTCCGATCCTTCGCCGGGATTTGGCGAGCGCCCGGTTGGCCGAGGCGGCGAGGCCCCGAGGCGGCGAGGCTTCAGTAGGGACAGGCTTCAACTGGAATCAGGTCGGCGATCGCCGTCTCGGATGCTGTGACGCGGCGGTGAGCGGCGGCCGCCGCACGGCCGGCTGGCGGTCGCGACACGCAAAACGCGGTCACGCAAAAGCTGCGAATGAAATATGCTCAGTACGCGAACACCTCGTCCGGATTCGTCATGCATTTGAATTCGAGGGCGTTGCCGCTCGGGTCCTTCACGAAAAATACGCGCTGCTCGCCGGGCGCGCCTTCATGGCGCAGCGTCGGCTCGATGAGGAACTCCGCCCCCGCCGCTTTCAGCCTCGAGGCAGTCGCCTCCCAGCGCTCGCGGTCCAGCAGGACCCCGAAATGACGCACCGGGACGTCTTCGTCCTCAACCGGACTGGTCGCGACCGCCTCTTCGGCCGCGCAAAGATGCGTCACGAGCTGGTGCCCGAAGAAATTGTAGTCCGTCCAGGTCCGCGACCGTCGGCCTTTCTCGCAACCGAGAACGCCGCCATAGAAAGCCTCCGCGGCGGCGAGATCGCGCACGGGAATCGCGAGATGAAAGAGAGGCGCGTCAGTCATGGCGTGCACCCGGGTCTCTTCGGTCCTATTCTGCGCGCGCGGCTGCGCGCGGGCAAGGCGCGCAGCGCAGGCCCCGCCGCCGCCGCCGCCGACGCAATCGCCGCGCCGGCGTTGCAGGGGCCCTGCGAAGAAATGCGCGCCCCAGCCCCCGTTAAGAAGCCAACCCCGCCAAGAAAACAGCCCCGCTTAGAAAGAGGAGCAGCATCATCATGACCGGCAAGTTCACCGCGCTCAGCAAGGCGTTTTCCGTCGCGCCGCAACTGACCGCCGCCGATATCGCCGCCGCACGGGCGGCGGGATTTCGCCTGATCATCAACAACCGGCCCGACGGCGAAGAGCCCGGCCAGCCCGCCGGCGCAGAGATCGCGGCGGCCGCCGAGGCGGCCGGCCTCGCCTATGCGGAAATACCGGTCGGCCCGTACGGCCTTTCCGAAGCCCATCTCGACGCGTTCGACGAGGCCGTCGCCGCCGCCGACGGGCCTGTCGTCGCCTATTGCCGCTCGGGGACGCGATCGGCGTTCCTGCGCGCCGTCGCCAAAGTCAGGGCGGGCG
This sequence comes from uncultured Caulobacterales bacterium, assembly GCA_964493225.1. Classification (GTDB taxonomy): domain Bacteria; phylum Pseudomonadota; class Alphaproteobacteria; order Caulobacterales; family Parvularculaceae; genus JAJFFW01. Next base: position 1,725 of record CAZBOC010000392.1, read on the forward strand.
CGCCAGTCGAAGCCGTGATCAGCGAGGCGCGCGACGCGGGATATGATTTCAGCGCCCAGCTTCCCGCTTTCCAGGCCTTCGCCTCAGGACGGCTGCGCTAGAAATGAACGATGATCCGCGCGCTCGATGCGGCTGCGGGAATGAAGATCGTCTCGGTCAGGGTCACGCCGCAGCGCAACGGCGCGAGGTCGCGGCCGTCGGGTCCGGTTGCAAGCGCGTCCATGCCCTCGCCGCAATCGAGGAAACTCCCGGCCTCGCGCTCCAGCACGTAAGCCCACCGCGGCGGCGCGGCGATATAGGCCCTGTCCGTGATCCCGCCGCTGCTCTCGCCGATGGCGACGGCGCCCGCCGGCGGCCTGCCGGGCGCGTAAGCGGGCGAAGCGCCGCCGGCGTCGCCCGCCGCCGCCGCCCCGGTCAGGGTGAACGCGGACAAGAATAAGCCCGCGACCGCGTTAGGGATTTGTTTACGTTCGGGACGCATGCGCCCGGCTTCGCAATCTCCGCGCCGGCCCAGCGAAGCCGCGCGCGTCGAGGGCGAGGACCGCCGCTCGCGCGCTGTTTATTTCCTTGTCATCTCAAAAAAAGCCATGTTCATGTCGTTGGTGGTCGCGGGGAGCGTGAAGCGCAGGACGGACATGGCTGTCTTTGACGAGTTTGAGATCAGCGGCAATCAGCTGATCGCCCGCGAGACGGGAGCGCAGATCCCGTTAACCAGAGATTTCTTCCGCGAGGTGCTGCGGATCGCGGCTTTCGTCGGCGTCGTTCAGGCTTTGCGGGCGACGCGCCTTGTGAAAGGACGCGAGCCGCGCGCGCGGATCTCATTCTTCCCGAAAAGGCCGCGCTCCTATTACGCGATCTGGCCGGTCTGTCAGCTCGCAGACGTGAAAATCGTTGACGACCCCGCGCAGGCCGACCTTCACTTCTATTTCGAGGACCGGGAGTTCCTT
>CAZBOC010000393.1:0-2668 GCA_964493225.1 uncultured Caulobacterales bacterium
GGCATTCAGAAGTCCCTCGCCTACAAGAAGCAGACCGTCCGGAAGAAGCGCCCGAAGGCCGCGCCGCGCGCGGTGAAGCCGGACGGCGCCGCCGAAAACGACAACGCGCCGGCGGAGGCGGCTGCGCCGGACCAGGCCGCCCCGGTCGACGGCGACGGCGCAGGCGCTGCAACGGCAGGCGATCCGAGCGGCCATCCGAGCGGCGAAGCGCCCGCGGCGCGCGGCGACAGCGACGCGCCGGCGAGCGCGGCCGACGAAACCGCTTCACCCTCCGATTCCCCCGCGCCCCTTCCCGACGCCGGAGAAACCGCCGCGCCAGCCCCCGAGGCCGCGGCGAGCGCGCCGGAAGCGCGGCCGCCGGAGGAAACCCGCGGCGCGGACGAACAGGCTTTCAAAGAGGTCAGGGAAGCGTCGGATGCGCCGTCCTCCGGAGCCGCGGACATGGAGGAGGTCGAGGTCGCGCTCTGGCGTTTCGCGCCGCGCCGGCCGCCGCAAAGGCGACAGCACACGCACCGCGAGGGCGACGGCGATGCGCGGCCCCGACACGGGCGCCAACAGAACGAGAAGGGCGCGAAGCGGAACGGGACGGGTTCCGGCAAGCCGGGCCAGGGCAAGGGGGCGGCGGGCCCGCGCAAGGGCGGCGGCCCCAAGCCCGAGGGACCCTATCGCGGCGCGCCGAAAAACCATCCGAAGAAGGGGGCCGAGGGCCATGCGCCCCGTCACCGCAAAGTCGCCGACCCTGATTCGCCCTTCGCCGTCCTCGCCGGCCTCAAGGGCGAACTGGAAAAGACCCCCGGCAAGTCTTGACGGCGAGCCCCCGGAACAGCCCGCCCGAGACCCAGCGGATCGACAAGTGGCTTTGGTGCGCCCGGTTTTTCAGGACCCGGTCCCTCGCCTCGAAATTCGTCTCGGCGAGCGCCATGCGCGTGACGCGCGACGGATCGACGATGCGCGTGGAAAAACCGAGCTTCATGATCAGACCGCAAGACGAACTCGCCTTTTCGATCGGCGAGCGCCTGCGCATTGTCCGCGTCGAACAATGCGGGCTCCGGCGCGGCCCGGCGCATGAGGCGCAGGCCCTGTACGAGGACAATTCGCCCCCGCCGCCGCCGCGCGCGGAAACCCCTGATCGCGTCTTCGCGCGCGATGACGGCGCCGGCCGGCCGACAAAGAAAGAGCGGCGCGATCTCGACCGCCTACGGAAGTTCTGAAAGAAAGGTACGCCCATGCTCGACAAACTTCGCGCGCTCCTCGCCGGGCGCGAGGAAAACCGGACCGGCGAAGAGCCGGCCGACCTGCCGCTCGCTGTCGCCGCTCTCCTTGTGGAGGCCGCACGCGCCGACGAGACCTACGCCGAGGAGGAAAAGACCATCATCGACGCCGCGCTCGGCGAGAAATTCTCGTTGACGCCGGAAGCGGCGCGCGATCTGCGTTCGAGAGCGGAAGCGGCGCAGGCGGAGGCGTTCGATCTTCATCAGTTCACGAAACAGGCCAAGACCATGCCCCATGGCGAAAAGATCGCGCTCATCGAGACTCTGTGGCGCGTCGTCCTGTCGGACGCGGAGCGAGATCAGTATGAGGACGCGCTCATCAGGCGCATCTGCGGGTTGATCTATATCGACGACCGCGAGAGCGGGGAGGCGCGCCAGAGGATCGCGGCGGCCATCGGCTGAAAGCCGCGTGCGGCGGACCGCTGCGCGGCGGCGTTGCTACGTGATGCCGTGCCAGGCGTCCGACAAGGCGCTGCGGTAGCGCTTCAGCAGGAACGGATAGGGATCAAGCTCGGAGAAGCGCCGCTCGCGCTCGCTGAGGCCTTTCTGCGCGCTCTGATTTCGCTCACGCACCCGCTCTAGCGTAATTCCAAGCAAGGCCGCCTCGAGGCTGTCCGCGATCCAGTTCGCGCTTCTTTTCAGAAGCGCCCATTGCAGCCAAAGCGCCCCGAGGCTCAGAAAAACCATTTCCGCCATTAGCCGGAAGAAGTCCGAATAAAGCTCGATCGACACGCCGTCGCCAAGCGCTCGCAGCTGAATCCAGTATGAGAAGCCGAACAGGACAAGAAGCCAGAAAAACAACACGGACCAACGCGCCATGGAAGGATTTGCAAGGGCGAGCTTGTCGGTTTCGCGTGTCTCGCGATAATCGCGCCAGGCGGGCTCAAGCCGCGCGGAAAAGCGATCCAGCCTGCGCCACACGCTGAGCGCGTGATAGGCGCGGGTCGGTGCGAAATCGATAAGCTTTTCGCGGTCGTCGTCCGCCATGCGCGCCAGGAGCAGCTTCAGATCTTTCACCCAGTGCTCTTCGATCGACCCGTCGAAGAACGCAGTGATACGGTCGACGGCCTCCTGGGTGTTTCTCCGCCGTCTCAGCCAGAGCCAATAGGTCCAGATAGACGCCGCGACCGCCCAGACAAAGATGGCGAAAATTACGATCCCGTGGGGACCGCCGAACGTTTCCATCGGCGCCCGGAGAAACCAGTTCAAGGCGTTCGCCTCGATGAAAGTCCAGTCGCCGCGATCGAATATTTCTCCGAAGTAAAAGGCGCACCACGCGATCAGAGCGAACGCCAGTATCGTGACGCGCATGGTCCAGGCGAAAAGACGCAGCTTGAGCACGGCCTCGAGCTTCAGCCGGTTTCCGGCGTCGGCGTTCGGGGTGCTGACGATCGATC
>CAZBOC010000394.1:0-2667 GCA_964493225.1 uncultured Caulobacterales bacterium
TCGGCTCCGCCTACGGCTCGGCCGGCGAGCGCTGCATGGCGACGCCGGTCGCGGTTCCGGTCGGCGAGAAAACCGCCGAGAGGCTGATCGACATGCTGAAACCGAAGGTCGAGGCCTTGCGGATCGGCCCGTCGCTGTCCGAGGAATCCGACCTCGGCCCGCTCGTTTCCGCAGCGCACCATGAACGGGTGTCGAACTATATCCAGATGGCCGTCGACGAGGGACAGGAGCTGATCGTCGACGGGCGCGACTACAAGCTCCAGGGCTATGAGCGCGGGTTTTTCATGGGCGGCACGCTCCTCGACAAGGCGAAGCCGGAACATCGTTCGTACAGGGAAGAAATATTCGGTCCCGTCCTGCAGATCGCGCGAGCGGAGAATTTCGAGGAGGCCGTGGCGCTCCCCTCCGAGCATCAATACGGCAACGGCGTTGCGATCTTCACGCGCAACGGCGCGGCCGCGCGCGAATTCGCCCAGCGCGTCAATGTCGGCATGGTGGGCGTGAACGTGCCGATCCCCGTCCCCGTCGCCTATCACACCTTCGGCGGATGGAAGCGCTCAGGCTTCGGCGACACGAACCAGCACGGGCTCGAGGGCGTGAAATTCTTCACCAAGATCAAAACCATCACCCAGCGCTGGCCGGAAGACGTTCAGGGCGCGGAGTTCGTGATCCCGACGATGGGCTAGGCCGCCCTTCTCGGTTCGCCACTTGATCATCGCGCGTTGATCCCCATTTCCGCGACGGGTCGGTGTTCAATGGGGAGGGTGGTCGGGATGCTGCGTTTGTTTTTCTTCACGCTCGTCTTGGGCGTTGGCGCAATGACGTTGCTGGCGAAATTCAGTGCGCTTGTTGAGAGCGGCGCGCTGGGGTTGTGGATCGCAATTGCCATCGGCCTGTCGGTCGCCGCAGCGATCGCCGGCGCCGCGATATTCTTCTTCGTTCAGGCGGACGATATTCGCTACGACCTCAAAAAGGCGCGCAGGGCCGGCGATATCCCCCTTCACCTGCTGATTGGCGGCTGGTTTGTCGGCGGCGGCGCCGACGTCGCAGCAGGATGCGCAGGGGTCAGTCATGCCCCGGATGTGGCCGATGCTGGAGGCGGAGACGCAGGGGGCGGCGAATAGCCTCTTCAGCGCCACGGCCCCATTGCGGCGCCGACGACAAAAGCCCGCGCCTGCGCCGTAACGATCGCATTTGCTTGACGAGCGCATCGCTTTGACATGCGCATCATCTTGACATGCGCTGCGCATGCGACCATACTTCGGGCATGGGCATGATCCAGATTCGCAATGTCCCCGATGATCTGCACCGCAAGCTGAAAGCGCGGGCCGCCAAGGCGGGCATGTCGCTGTCGGACTATCTCCTCGGCGAAATCCGATCCTTTGCCGACCTGCCCGACGATCGCGAGTTCTTCGAGCATCTCAAGGCGCAGGCGGAAAGGACGCTGTCCGAGGAACCGGTTGATATCATTCGCGCCCATCGCGACGCGACGGACTTGTGAGCCAACGCCTCGTCCTCGATGCGTCGGCGGCGGTCGATCTCCTGCTGCAACGCGAGGGCTCCGGATCGCTGACCGCCCGGATCGCTTCAACGCAACTTCGGCACGCGCCGCACATAATCGACGTCGAAGTGGCTCACGTATTGCGCCGCCTTGTTCGAATCGGCGATCTAAGATCCCTCGAAGGTGCTGAAGCGCTTAACAAGCTCGCAGATTTTCGTTTATACAGGCACGCCCATTGGATACTTTTTCCGTCAATTTGGCGGAGGCGCGAAAACCTGACCGCCTATGACGCGGCCTATGTGGCGCTGGCGGAGGCGCTCGGCGCGACGCTGCTGACCTGCGATCAAAGACTGGCTGCGGCCGCGAAAGACATCATTCCGATCGAGGTTCTCTGATCCATGGTCTTCCTCCTGCAGATCATCGCCCTCGGGGTCTTCATTCTGATCGGGCTGCAGATCGTCAACGGCTTGCGGGGCCGGGACCTCGAGCGCGAGGAGCGTGATGCACTGCCGAGCCCGTCAAGCGTCTCGCCCGCGGGCGCGGCGGCGGCGGCCCTCAGGGAGCTTGAAAATGTCCGCGCGGATCTGCGCGCGCGCTATCCCGTTCTTTTCTCGATGCTGGGCGGCTATCTCAACGATCACACGATGCGCGAGGCGGGCTCCATCGAGGCCGCCGTCGAGGAAATGATCGACGACTGGTCGCCGCGCCGCGAGGAGGCGGCGAAGGAAATCGTCCGGGTGCTGTCGGAAAACCCCGACGAGGATGAGTTGCGCGCGATCGTTCTCGCCGCCTCAGACGCCGATTTCGAGGAGGAGGGCTATCGCGCCTGGCTGACCTGGCTCCTCGCCCGCTTCAACAAGCTGCCGGCGCGTTGAGACACGAAGGAGAGCGCCCGTGACAAGATGGAGACCGCAAGGCCGTTCGGTCGTCGCACCGTTCATCATCGTGGAGGACGCCGACGCCGTCATTGATTTCGCGCGCGCCGTGTTCGGCGCTGAGCTGTTGCGCCCCGTCCTGCGCCATGGCGACGGGCGCGTCTGGAACGCCGAGCTTGATATCGGGGGGTCGACGATCATGGTCGGCTCGGGCGGGCCGGACATGGTTTTCACCGCCTTTGTCCACGTCTATGTCAACGACGTCGAGGCGGTGTTCGCGAAAGCGCAATC
>CAZBOC010000395.1:0-2650 GCA_964493225.1 uncultured Caulobacterales bacterium
GTGTCCGCGCCCTCGCCGCCGAGCACCGTATCGTTCCCCGCCTCGCCGCGCAGGCTGTCGGCGCCAAGCCCGCCGAGGACGGAATCATTATCGGCGCCCGCGAGAATGAAGTCATTGCCGGTGCCGCCGTCCAGCGTGTCGTTTCCTTCATGGGCGAAGAGCGTGTCGTCGCCGCCCTCGCCCAACACAAGGTCGACATCGCCGAGACCGCGTAAGGCGTCATTCCCCTCGCCGCCGCGCAGCGTGTCGTTCCCGTTCTCGCCGCGGATGTCGTCATTTCCATCGCCGCCGATCAGCGAGTCATCGCCGCCGAAACCATTAATGGTGTCGTTCCCCGCCAAACCGTTGATAGTATCGTTCCCCGCCGTACCTTCAAGGCTGTCGTCGCCCGGGGTGGGCGTCGTCGAAGGATCTGACGAGGCGACCAGGGCGGCGAGCGCCTCGTCTGCGCGTACGAACCCGAAGCCGGTCGCCTCGTCGACGCCCGGCGCGTCGAAATCGAGCGCCGTGTCGGTCAGGGCGTCGAGGACGTCGTCGGCGGAGGCTGTCGGGACGGCGTCGAGAAGAAGCGCGGCAACGGCCGCGACGTGGGGCGCGGAAGCGGAAGTGCCGAAGAAATTCGGAAAACTGTCCGTATCAAGACCGATGTCGTTGCCGAAGAAGGTCGTGTTGCCGCCGTCCGGTCCGACAAGGTCGACGCCCTGGCGCAGCTCCGGCGCCGCAAGGCGGGTTCCGGCATCGCTGAAAAGGATCGGGGCCGAGCCGCGCGAAGAGAAAGAGTTCAGCGCCGGCGGGTTCACGCCGAATTCGGGCGTGTTGAAGAACGCCGCCGCGCCGACCGCCACCGCGCCGAGCGCGTTCGCATGGCCGACGACGGTGGGGCCCGAGCCGAACAGGTCCGGCTCGGTGAAATCGCCGCCGTCGAAGGAGATGAACTGCATCAGCGCCGGCGCAGGGCCGGCGAACCGCGTGATGCGGATCTCGTAGTTCTGCGTCGCGCCGCTCTCGTTCGTGAATTCCAGGATCTCGACGGGATCCGAGTTCAGATTATTGAAGATCGAGTTGGCGACCACGTCGTCCGTGCCGGCGTCGACCAGATAGATGTCGATGTCGCTCTGGGAGCCGGAACCGCCGAGGGAGCCGAAAGGCTCGTCCCACTGAAACGAGAGGAACAGGGTCTCGCCGTCGTCGAGCGAGACGCCGAGGCGCGTGTCGACGCCGGCGCCGGGGTCGAAATCGTGCAATTCGCCCGCGGCGAAGGTGGAGCTGTCTTCCGGAAAGAACGCCGTGAAGTCGATGCCGGTACCGGAGAAACTGGCGAAATAGGCGTCGTCCGCGGTGTTGCCGGCGGAGGAGAAGTAAATCACGCCGTCCGCCGCCACCTCGTCCACGGCCTGGGCGATGACGCCGTCCTGGAAGAAGGGCTCGGAGAGATAGAAGATGTCGTCGACGATCACTTCCGCGCCGGCGTCGGCGAGATCGCGGATGCCCTGCGCGAAAACGAGTTCGCCCCCGCTCGCGGTGTGGAAGAGGAGATCGGCGCCCGGCGCGACGTCGAAGATGAGCTGCGCCATGGCGCGGCCCTCGTCGTCGCCCTCCGCCGTGTCGTCGATCAAAACGACGCCGCTCGGCAAATCGCCCGAGGCGACGTCGTCGCTCAGCCCGCCGAGCTGGTTGAAGCTGTCGGAAAGGACGCCGACGCTGACGCCGGAGCCGTCGACGCCGAAGCTCGCGCGCGCTTCGTCGGCCGCGAGCGCTTCATCGCCCTGGCTCGTCGTCGATCCCGCATTGGCGACGAAATAGGACGGCGCGGCCTGCAGCAGCGTCGAGATCCCCTCAAGGGCGGCGATTGCGGAGACGGGCAGCATGCCGGTCACGAGATTGGCGTGGTGCATCCCGCCGTCGAGGCCGAGCGCCATGAGGTCGCCGAGCAGGGCTTCGGCCTCTCCGGGCGCGGAGGTCGCTCGGATCGAAACGTGGGCCTGGCCGGACCGGATCGCGGTCGTCGTCGCGACAACCGCGCTGGAGACCGCCGGCGCGCCCGCGGCGTCGGCGAGGGCGGCGAGCGAGCCGGCGAGTTTCGATGATTTCGCGGCGGCCGGCGCGCTCAGTTTCGCAGCCTGGGACGCGCTCGCGCCGGGGATCGAAGGGGCCATGGGAGATCTCGCCTTGTCGATGGTGGAGCGCGCCTTGCGACGAACCGGAACCTTTGAAACGGCGCGCGGAACCGCGCCCTGTCTAACGCGATTGAAAATTGGAACGCTTAAACAAACCTGTCAAATCACGGGCTTTGGCCCCGGGCGGGCGGCGCGCGCGGTTTGCGCACGAGGTGCGACAGCCGGGGATTGCGCCGGCCGGGCGGGGGCGTCGGTCCTGCTGCGGAGGGGACGACGCAAGGGGCGGCGCCGGGCGACGGTCTTTGCGCGCGGTCGGCGGGATTAACGCGAATTCATGGCCGACGCGGCCCCCGCCAGCGGGCGGCGGGGGCAGTGCTGCGGCGGCGCGTGCGGGGCCGACGGCCCCGGCCCCGGTCCCGGCCCCGGTCAACAAGCGGGGGGCCCATCGAGGCAGCCCGCCTCGCGCAGCCACCCGCCGACCAGATCCATCATCGGCCGCCCGCCACCTCCGTATACAGAACATGTGACAGCCC
>CAZBOC010000396.1:0-2644 GCA_964493225.1 uncultured Caulobacterales bacterium
ACCGCTCGAACCTGATCGGCATGGGCGTCCTGCCGCTGCAGTTCAAGGAGGGCGAGGGCTGGCGCGAGCTTGGCCTCACCGGCGATGAAGAGGTCTCCGTCCGCGACGTCGACAAGATCGAGCCGCGCGGCGAAGCCGAAGCGACGATCAAATTCGCCAATGGCGACACGAAGGAGATCGTGCTTGATGTGCGCATCGACACCGCCGACGAGCTCGACTATTTCCGCAATGGCGGGATCCTGCACTATGTGATCCGGAAGCTGGCGGCGTAGAGCCGTTCAGCAAATTCGGCGATCGTCCGCGTCCGTTTGAGATCGAATGATCTCGGTGCACAGATTATCTGTGCTCGGCGCGCGGGGCGCTAACCGTCGACCCGCCCAGCGAGGACATGCAAGGGCAGGACGAACCGCGTCGCCGCATCGCCCAGCGCCTCGAGCGCGGCCTCTTCAATGCGGCCCAGCGCCGGCCCATGGCCGTCGTCGCGCGCCTTCCTGTGGGCCGACCATGAGCGCACGAAACCGGCGATCTGCTCCGGCGTCCAATTCAGTTCGCAGGCGAATTCCGGCGTCGCCAAAACGCTGAACGGCATCCCGAGCTCCGCGGCCTCATAGCCGCGCCAGCTCAATCTGTTTCCGTCCGACCAATAGGGTTCGAGGATCTCAATGACCGGCGCCAGCAATGCGCGCTCGACCGCCGCCTCCGCGACAGCGCGATGATAGGTCCACGCGCAGAAAATCGCGCCGGGGCGGGCGACCCGCGCCGCCTCGCGCCAGAATGCTTTGTGATCGAACCAATGCAGCGCCGTCGCGACTGTCACGGCGTCTACGGCGTTTTCCGGCAGCCCCGTCTCGCAGGCCGGCGCGACGCGATAGCGGATATTCTTCCGCGCCGCCGCATTCGCGACCTGCCGCTCGTCGACGTCGCTCGCATGCACCACGCGGAAGCGATCGGCCAGCGCCGCCGCGGCCTGGCCGGCGCCGGTTCCAACATCGAGAGCCGCCTCGCGCGACGGCGCGGCCTCGGAGATCCAGTCGAACAGCGCATCCGGATAGGAAGGCCGCGCGAGCGCGTATTGCCTGGCCTCGGAACCAAAACACGTCGCGTTGTCCATGTGAGCGTTGTCCATGTGAGCGTTCAAGGCCCGCTCCCGCTAGTCGCTGTCGTTGTCGTTGTCGTTGTCGTCAACGTCGATCTCGGCCTCCTCGAGGGCCTCTTTCAGATCGTCGATATCGCTCTGGTCGAAGACCGGATCCTCGCGCTTCGCCCATGTCGGCTCCGGCGCGTCCGGTCCGGTGTTCGGACGCGCGAGGGCGTCGCCGAGATTGTCGTTCGACTGAGGCAGATTGTTCAGTCCGCTCGGCCGGCGACGGGCGGCGCCCTGCTCGCCGGCGCGTCGCTCGTCGCCCTGCCGGCGCGCGGGCGCCGTGGGCAGAACCGTCGGGCGCGCGCCGCCGACGCCGACGCTGCGGCGCTCGCGCTTCAGGAGCCGCACCGCCTCGTCCCAGGTCTCGCCGCTCGCGCCGGGCCGCCAGCCGGAACGGATCTGCGTACGCCCGGCGCATTCCTTCTGCTTGTCTTCATTGTCGAATTCCTCAGGGCAGAAAATCGCAACGACCCCGGACTGTCCGGGGATCGCGGGCGTTTGTCCTTCCGGCAAATCGACGCTGGGCAACGGCAAGGCGCTGCGCGGCTGGACGAAGCGCGGCGCCTCGTCGAACATGTCGTCGCCGGTCAGCCCCTCATCCGCCTCGCCGACCGCCTCGTCCCGCCCTTCGATATCAAAGGGCGCCTCCTCGCCGGCGTTCATTTCTCCATCCTCGGCGGCGTCCGCTTCGGCGACATCGAGGCCGGCGTCCAGTTCCTGGCGATCGATCAATTGCTCGATTTCCTCCGCTGGCGTCTGGTCTTGATCCGACGACTGATCAACAGTGACGTTTTCTCCGGGCTCGGCCTCGGCGGCGTCGAGCGGCCCGGGCTCCTCGCGCGGCGCGCCCTCTGGGATGAAGGGCGCTTCTTCAAGGTCGCCCGGCGGCGCGAATTCCTCCTCCGAGGGCAGGTCGAGCACAGGCTCGGGCGCCTCTTCCGGTTCGAAAGCCTCCGGTTCCGGCTCGGGAGGCGCCTCCTCGGGCTCGGGCGCGGGTTCCGGTTCCGGCTCGTCGTCTTCCAGTTCGGGCTCCTCGACGATGTCGGCCTCCTCCGGCTCGGGCTCGGGAACCGTTTCGGGGTCGCGCAATTCCGGCAATAGGGGTTCGATTTCCTCTTCGACGAAGACGATGGAGATCGTGCGCGCCGGGGCGTTCGGAGCCCAGATCTGGACCCGGCCGAAAACGCCGAGGGTCACGAGAACGACGGCGTTGACGAGAAGCGCCGCAGCGAGGGACGCGACAAGTCTGCGACGATCGTCGGCGGCGAGGGCGTCGATCCGCCTCGTGACCGCGGCGCCCAGCCGCGCGAGACGGCCGCGCGGTCCGCGCCTTGCCGGTCCCCGGTCGCCGGCTTCCGCCGAAAGCGGCGGCGCGCGCCCCTCCCCGTCCGGCGCGTTGGTGTCACTCGCCATTGATCCGGTCCCGCGGCGCGCCTAATCGTGGGTGGAAACGGAGAGTAGCCAAGTGAAGGTCCTGCTGGTCGGCGGCGGCGGGCGCGA
>CAZBOC010000397.1:0-2643 GCA_964493225.1 uncultured Caulobacterales bacterium
GGCAACAGGGAAGCGAAAGGCGAAATCGCCATGATCAAGATCGCAGCGCCCGCCATGGCCTGTCAGATCATCGACTGGGCGATACAGGTCTTCGGCGGCGGCGGGACCTCCAACGATCACTTCCTTACCGCCGCCTACGGCATGGCGCGGGTCTTGCGGCTCGCCGACGGTCCTGATGAAGTTCATCGCAACCAACTGGCGCGCCTCGAACTGAAGCGCTGGCGCAATACCGACCCGCGCCGAACGGGCGGCGCGGCGGAGGTCAGATCGCTGCGGGACATTGAGGAAGATTTCGACCATTTGAGACCGGACGGCGCAAATTATCTGTGGTCGAACTGAGCGAGCGGAAACCGTGACAATGAAAAACAGGCAATGGATTTTGAAAAAGCGCCCCTCCGGTCTGCCGTCCATGGAGGATTTCGAATTGCGCACGGGCGAAGTCCATCCAGGAAAGCTGAAGGATGGCGAAATTCTAGTCAGAAACAGGCTTTTCCTGTGTGCGCCAACCATGCGCAACTGGATGAGCGGCCAGACCGGCAGCCTGTTTCCTGCAAATCCACTGAACGCGCCGATGATGGCGCCCTGCGCCGGCGTTGTTGTCGCGTCGAAGGCGGCGAAGATCCCGGAGGGGGCCAAGCTCGCCTATTTCGGCGCATGGCAGGATTACGAACATGTAGACACTGCAAAGTCCGATGTTACGCGCATTGATCATGACGTCAGTCTGGTGGACGCCATGGGCCCCTACGGTCTTAATCCGCAAACCGGCTATTTCGGCGTCACCCGCATTGCTGAACCTGAGCCGGGAGACACGGTGCTTGTTTCAGGCGCAGCAGGATCGACAGGCTCCACCGCAGCGCAGATCTGCCGCATTCTCGGCGCGCGGGTCGTCGGCATCGCTGGAGGCCCTGAGAAATGCCAGTGGCTTCTCGACACCTGCAAGCTCGAAGCGGCGATCGACTACAAAAACGAAAACCTCCGCGCGCGCCTGAAGGAGCTTTGCCCTGACGGCGTCAACATCTTCTTTGACAATGTTGGCGGCGAGACCCTCCAGGCGGCGGTCGACAATATGGCAAAGCATGGGCGCGTGGTGCTTTGCGGTCAGATCGCCAGCTATAATGATGAGGCACTGCCTGAAGGGCCGCGCAACATGATGCGCGTCGTCTACGGATCTATCCGCCTTGAAGGGTTCCTGCGCAGCGACTTTCTCGAACATGTCGACGAGGCGGTCGGCAGGCTGCGTGAATGGGCGGAGGCCGGCGAGTTAGTGCATCGCGTCGATCTCAGGCGCGGATTTAGGGAAATTCCGCTGACATTCACCGATGTCCTGACCGGGGGCAATAATGGCACCCTGCTGATCGAAATCGGGGATGAGCAATGAATTCGCTGGCAGGCAAGGTTGCAATCATTACCGGCGCGGCGAACGGCATCGGGGCGGCGACCGCCGCGCATTTCGCCGTCAACGGCGCGAGCGTCGTCCTCGCGGACATTGATTCCGCGGGGCTCGAAAAAACAGCGGCGAGCATAAGTGGTCCTGTCGCAACCAGCCTCTGTGATGTGACATCGCTGCCCGACATGCAAAAGGCCGTTGCGGTCGCCGAGCAGCAATTCGGCGGCCTCGATATCGCGATCCTCAACGCCGGGGTCGAGAACAAGGTGCTGAATGCCGCCGAATTGCCGGTTGAAGAGTTTGATCGCGTCATGCGGGTCTACGTCACCGGCGCTTTCATTGGCGTAAAGTGTTGCGCGCCCGCCATGAAAATGCGCGGCGGCGGCGTCATCCTGATCACCTCGTCAACTTCCGGCAAAATCGGCGCTGCTGGATTGACCGCTTATACGGCAAGCAAACACGGCGTCATCGGATTGATGCGCGCAGCGGCCCTGGAATTCGCGCCCGATAACATCCGTGTAAATACGGTCAATCCCTGCCCTGTGGAGACGCGCATGATGCGCGCCCTTGAGCAGGGCTTCAATCCTGAAGACAGCGCGGCGATGCGGCAGGCCCTGAGAGAAGCGATACCGCTCAAGCGTTACGGCCAGCCCGACGATGTGGCGAAGCTTTTTGCGTTCCTCGCCTCGGACGAAGCAGCCTTCCTCACCGGCAGCGTCTACATGGTGGACGGGGGCATGACCACGGGCCTGATACAAACCTGAAGTAAAAATCGCAGGAGGCGTTATGACGCCGGAAGCATTCAAGCAGCAATTCTCAATGCCGGTAAGCGACCCGGCTTTTGCGACGCCCCCTTTCGCCTATCGCGAAGTCGAAGACGCCGTCATCTGGTTCGAGGCGGATGCAGCAAATGTGTTGAAAATCCTGCCGCCGCACCTCGCCTTGCCTGATGCGACAGTCGCGCGGTGTGCGGCGTGGGCCCGGTGGATTCCGTTTTCGTCTTTCGGCCCGTATCACGAAGCGTTCGTGATGGTCGAAGTGGAGTTTGGCGGCGAGCGCTTTCTCTACCAGCCATTCATCGTGGTGGATAACGAGATTCCGCTTGCTGCGGGACGTGAAATCTGGGGTTACGCCAAGAAACTGGCTGTGTTTACGCGCAATTGGGGCGGCGCCAACTCAATCTTCGGCGAGCAGTTCATTTTCAACGTAGAGCGCCCGCGCGGCCAGCCGCTTATGCGTGCGTCTATGGTCTGTGC
>CAZBOC010000398.1:0-2636 GCA_964493225.1 uncultured Caulobacterales bacterium
CGCCCGACGAAGACCATCGCTTCGGCCACGGCAAGGCCGAGGGCCTGGCGGCGATCGTCCAGGCCGGGCTTGTCGCCGGCGCGGGGCTTCTCGTGGCGGTCGAGGCCGCCGAGCGGCTCGCGAACCCGCGCTCCCTCGACAATGGCTGGATCGCGATCGCGGTCATGGCGGTCTCGGTCGCCTTGAGCGCCCTGCTTATCTTGGCGCAGACCGCTGCAGTGAAGCGGACGGGATCGGTCGCGACGGCCGGCGACAGGGCCCATTATTTCAGCGATCTCGCGGCGAATTTCGCGGTGATCGCCGGCGTCGCGGCGAGCGCCTTCTTCGGCGCGCCGCTCGCCGATCCCGTCATCGGCGTGGCTGTGGCCGGCTGGCTCGTCTGGACGGCGATCGGCGTCGCGCGCACCGGCCTCGACCAGCTCATGGACCGCGAACTCGACGACGCGGCGCGCGAGCGGATCCGCGCGCTCGCCCTTGACGGCGACGAAATCCTGAACCTCCACGCGCTCAGAACCCGGGCGGCGGGCCCGCGCGTTCATATCCAGTTCCACGCGGATCTCGCGCCGGGGATTTCGCTCGCCGAGGCGCACCGGCGCATGGTCGCGGTCGAACGGCGCATCATGGCGGCCTTCCCCGGCGCCGACGTCCTGATCCACCCGGACCCCGTGGGCCACGCCGAACCCCACGGCCTTGACCAGGGCCTCCAGCTCGACGAGGCTTGAGGAGGCCGCCGACAGAAGGAGCGCTGCGCATGGGAAGGGTTCTTTTTGCACTGGTCTGGCTTGCGGGTTTCTTGTGCGCTGCGGCGAACGCGAGCGCTTCGGACCAGGACGCGGCCGGCGCCGTCCTCGAACGGACGACCTATGAACCGATGGCGGTCTTCGATCGGCTCGCGGGGCGAACCTTGCGCGGGGAGGGAACCGCGCCCGACGGAACGCCCGTGGTCGATATCGCGCGGTGGGACTTCATCCTCGGCGGACGCGCCTTCCAGTCGACCCACCGCCTCGAAGGCGGAGATTATGGCGGGCGAACGATTTTCTTTTTTGACGAGGGCGCGAAACAGTACGTCTTCCACTATTTCACGACCGCCGGGTTCCATACGACCGGCGAAGCCGTTCCGACCGACAACGGTTTCCGTACGGTGGAATATGTGCACGGCCACCCGGATTACGCCGAAGTGCATGCCGAGGTGGCGATCGGCGTCGACGGCGATGGGCGCGACGTCTTCCGTGTTCTGACAAGCTATGTCGACAAGGACGGCGCGGCGTCGGAGACGAAGGAGAGTTTCGTCTATCGCGAGGTCGACGGGCCGGGCCCGTCCTTCGTCGACTAGGACCGATGGGAGAGGCGCGTTTCACCTCGCTCTCAGAGCTCGGGCATTTCCGCGATCGGTCCCCGGAGGAGATGAGCGCGCGGGCTGAGGCGTTTTTCGAAGAGATCAGCCGGCGCCATTCGGTGCGGGAGTTTTCGCCCGAGCCCGTGCCGCGCGAGACGCTCGAACATTGCATCGCCGCGGCCGGGCGGGCGCCGTCGGGCGCGAACCACCAGCCATGGCATTTCGCGCTGGTCGGCGACCCGGCCGTCAAGCGCGCCATCCGCGAGGCGGCGGAAGAAGAAGAGCGCGCCTTTTACGGCTGCCGCGCAGGTGAAGAATGGCTGGATGCGCTGGCCCCCATCGGAACCGATGCGGACAAACCCTTTCTCGAGATCGCGCCCTGGCTGATCGCCGTCTTCGCCCAGCGCCGCGGCGGCGTCCATGCGGGCGATGAGAAGAAAAACTACTACATTAATGAAAGCGTCGGCATCGCCTGCAGTTTCCTGATCGCCGCGCTCCACCATGCGGGGCTCGCGACGCTGACCCATACGCCGAACCCGATGACGTTTCTGAGCGAAAGACTGAACCGTCCGTCATCGGAGAAACCCTTCCTCCTCGTGGTTGTCGGCAAGCCGGCGCCCGGCGCGCAGATCCCTGACCACGCGCGGATCAAGAAACCGCTGGACGATATTCTGACGGTGTTCTGAATGAAACGCGCAGCGAAGTCGCCCGCTCCGCCCTCGGAGGTCGAGGCGAACGCGGTTTTTCCGCGACGAAAGCGGAGGGACCACAGACCAGACAACGCATTCGCCATGACCACCAGTCACATGGTTGCGAGATGGGCGTGGTCTCGCAGCGAACAGACGAACGACAAAAACGGTCGTCGCGGCGAGCGATGAACATGCGTGCTTCTAAAAGGTTCCAAGGCTTCGAAGCGGCCCGGCGGTGTCAGGATCGGCAAGTCGGGGCGAAATTAATCCCGCGCCTCGCTGACCGAAACATTTTTGCACGGATGAAGAGGCCGAAGAATAACGGCGATGGCTGGCGACCCGCATTCCCTGAAAAAGCGCCTTTCACGTCTGCGCATCGATAGCTTTCGGCGTGCGATGCTTCTGTCGCCGCGTTGAGCGCCCCGGCGAACTCCTGTAGGTCTCCTTTCGCAAGTGCGAAGGCGCTTGGGCGCCGTCGCGTGAGGTCCTGTCATGTCGGAATTGTCTTCCAACCCGTGCCTTTTCGCCTCCGAACCCCTCGACCGCGTGTCGGTGGAGCGGGGAAACCCCGCCTGGGTGAAGGCGCGCCTCGATGATCCGGACAGCGTCAT
>CAZBOC010000399.1:0-2629 GCA_964493225.1 uncultured Caulobacterales bacterium
CCGGTTCGGTGCCCCGGCGTGGGGGGGGGGGGGGGGGGGCCCCCCCCCCCCGCCGCGCGGCCGGCGTCGCCGATCGCGTTGCGATACACGGCGGGGATTTCCTGAATGATCCGCTCCCTGAGGGATATGACGCGATCTCGCTCGTGCGCATCCTCCACGACCACGACGCCGCGCCGGCGCAGCGCCTTCTTCAGAACGTCAGGACCGTGCTGCCGGACGGCGGCGCGCTGATCATCGCCGAACCGATGGCCGGCGCGCCGGGCGCGAAGGCCATGGGCGACGCCTATTTCGGCATGTATCTCTGGGCCATGGGCAGCGGCGAGCCGCGCACGCCGCAAAAGATCGCCGCGATGCTCCGCGAGGCGGGTTTCACGGACATCAAACGCAAGCGCACGGCGCAGCCCCTGCTGACCCAGGTCATGACGGCCCGCTGACCGGCCGGCGCGCAATCTTGGAGGGAGGAGAAAAAATTGATCCAGTTCACCCCGCTGATGATCGACGCCATTCTCATCGGCGTCGTCCTCGAATTCCTCGCGATCGCCTATTTCCTGCGCCGCAGCGGGCGGGCGTTTCTTGTCGCGCCGATCTTTTTCTTCCTGGCTTCGGGCGGGGCTTTGATGGTCGCCTTGCGCTTTTCCCTCGACGGCGGGCAAAGACCGCTCATCGCGCTGCCTATGCTGGCGGCGCTCTTCCTGCACGCGATTTTTCTGATCGTCGCGCTTCGTCGCTTCAACGAACCACCTTGACCGCCAGCGCGCTTCGGCGATCCGCCGGGGACTCTGCAAAGGCCTGGAGCCTGCTTTTTCAATTATCGCGAGAGGCGGCGCCGCACTCCTCAACCCGATCGCCAATTTGGAGTTGATCTGTGTTCTGAAAAGTCTTGACTTGAGGAAAGTTCTGTGCGGAAATCAGCGGCGGTGGGATTTGGGGAGAGGTGAACTGACCGTTGGGGGCCAGCGTCACCACTGCGAAGGCAAACGTTAATTACTCTTCAAAACGTTTATTACTTTTGAAAATGCTTCTCAATTTTCCGCCTGAATGGTGAAACCGGAACATTTGAAAGGTGGATGAATCATGATGAGAAAACTTGCGCTTGGAGCGTCTGTCGCCGCGGCTCTTTCGACGGCTCCGGCCGTTTCTTTCGCTAGCGAATCGCCGATCGGCATCGTCCAGGGCGGCTATTGCGAGCTATACATTGACGGGCGTCCTATCGTACGCCCGAATACAAGCTTTGACGAGTGCGATCGGCTCCGTCGCCAGCGTCTCGCGCCCATTTGTGACGCGCAAGGCGGCCGCGGCCTCGTGCTGTACTACATGTATTACGGCGAAGCGACGCAAGGATCGGACGGTAATGTTTCGATCGCCGTCCGCGAGCTTTCGCGGTTCCTCGGCGGCGACTTTGACGGCAGTGCGCGTCGCTGGGCCTGCATCTTCTCCGACGACGAAGACGCCGACGGATAAAAACGCAGCCATCGGCTGACATATTCAGGCCGCGGCGGCTGTAGCCTTCGCGGCCTCTCCACTGCAGAACTTCGTGTTAGTCGGTGCACAACAATGAATGTTGCGAGGCCGATAATCAGTGCACGGCGGCAGGACGCCAGCATTTTTCAAGCCAGCGGTCCTCGTCGACGCATTCGACCGCTTTGAAAAAGCTCACCGGCGGCTTGCCGACGAGAACGCGCATCTTGTCGGCCTTCGTCGACCATCCCGCATAGAACCGTTCGATCAGCGGCTCGGAGAGGCGGTAGAAGCGACTGAGCACCTTGTAACGGCCCTCGGGCCGGGCGGCGTAATAGAGAAACCGCGACAGCATCCGGTAAAAGGCGCGCGCGCGCCACTGTGCTTCGGCGTGGCTGCGCGCAAGGCGGGAGAGCGCCGCCCCGGAAAGGTCCGGCGCCGCAGCGATTTTTTCCGCCAGGCGCGCAGCGTCGGGCAGAGAATAGCCCGTCAACGGATGAAAAAGTCCCGCGCGCAGGCCCGCCTGGGCGACGCCTTCGGGAAAACTGTCGAGATGGGCCGCGATGTCGCCGGCAAGCGCGATCGGCAGGACGCCGTTCTCCTCTCGCACCACTTCCGCGATCGACCAGCCCGCCCGCGCGCAATAGGCCGCGATCTCGGCGCGGATCGCGTCAAGCTCCAGCCCGGCCCCGTCCGAGTAATAGGTGTCCTCAACGAGCGCGGTGTCCTCCGAGAACGGCAGGACGTAAATGAATCTGTATCCGTCCGATTGGGAAATCGTCGCGTCCATGATGATCGGCGCGTCGAGACCATGGGGCCCGTCGAAGCGCAATTCCTGGCCGAGAAATTTCTGAAAACCGATCGTGAGCGCGCGCGCCTCGACCTGTCCGCGCGCGTCGATGACGGCGCTCGCCTCGATCACGCGCCCGTCGTCGAGGCGGATCCGGCCGGCGGCGACCTCGCGCGCGGCCGCGCCGAGAACGAGCCCGTCCCCGAGAAGCGGCGCAACGACCGCGTGGAGCTTTTCCGACGTTGTCGAGCGGTAGCCCGTGCGCAACATCCGCCGATGGGACGGGAACCGCACTTCCTGGCGCGGCCAGGAATGGGCGACGATCGGCGCGAGCCAATCGGCCGTTTCCGGCCGCAAATCGCTTTCGTGGAACGACCAGGT
>CAZBOC010000400.1:0-2620 GCA_964493225.1 uncultured Caulobacterales bacterium
GGAGATCATGCGCAAGGCCCTCGCCCAGGCGAATGAAGGCCGCATGCATATTCTCGGAGAAATGGCGAAAGCGCTCGACAATGCGCGCACGGACCTTGGCGAATACGCGCCGCGCATCGAGACCATGCAGATTGCGACCGACAAGATCCGCGAGGTGATCGGCACGGGCGGGAAGATCATCCGCCAGATCGTCGAGGAGACCGGCGCGAAGGTGAACATCGACGACGAAGGGCTCAACAAGATCGCATCAAGCGACAAGGAAGCGATCGACGCGGCGCGAAAATGGATCCATTCGATCGTCGCCGAACCGGAAGTCGGCGAGATCTACAAGGGCAAGGTCGTCAAGACGATGGACTTCGGCGCTTTCGTCAATTTCTTCGGCTCTCGCGACGGCCTCGTGCATATCTCCCAGCTTTCAACGGGCCGGCCGGAAAAGACGACGGACGTCGTCAAGGAAGGGGACGAGGTCTTCGTCAAGCTTTTGGGCTTCGACGACCGCGGCAAGGTGCGCCTGTCGATGAAGGTCGTCGACCAGGAATCGGGCAAGGAAATCTCGGCCGAGCCCGCCGACGCCAACTGACGCTGAGGCCCCTCTTCAGCTTCTGGCGCGCAAGCCCGGAGAAAAGCCCCGCCCGAACGGCGGGGCTTTTTTGCAACGGCGGCGATATTTTCGCCGCCGCGTTCCCGCAATCATCGCGATGCGGGATAGGCTCCTGAATAGAGACGAAGTGGGATCGCGAAGGAAAAGGACTGTATTTACCATGACGGTGCTTGAGAAAGTTCGGGCGATGGCTCGGTTTCGGCCGTTCTGGGCGCTTGTCGCCGCCGGGCTCGCCGGATGCGGCGGCGAGACGACGACAGCCGCACCCGCTCCGCCTTCGGCGATCGAAGCGCAAGAAGTTGATCCGTCTGCGACCTTCCTCGAAATGACGGCGGGCCACGCGGCCCTCCTTCTTCGGGCGGCGCCCGAGCTCGCCACGTCCCTCGGCGTCGACGAGGCGACCGCCGGCGAAGGCTACGCATCGCGGCTTTCCGGCTACGGCCCAAACGCCCATGCGGGCCTGCGCCGGATGAACGAGGACTTTCTGAAAGCCCTGCGCGCAACGCCGCGCGATCAGCTTTCGGGAACGTCGGCGGCGACCTATGACGTCCTCAAAAACGCCTATGAACTCGCCGCCCGGCGCAATGCGTTTTCCTTTGGCGGCGCGGCGGCGGCGGGCGGGTTCTCTCCACAGGTCGGCTCGAGCTGGGCGATCTCGCCCTATTTCGTCACGCAGCTCACGGGCCCCCACCTCGCACTGCCGCGCATGATGCAGACGCAGCACCGGCTTGAGACGGAGGCGGACGCCGATGCTTACCTCGCACGGCTTGAAGCCTTCGGCCCCGCCTTCGACGGCGTCATCGAAACCCTTGCCGCAGACGCCGATGCAGGCGTCGTCCCGCCCTATTTCGCCATCGAAGGGGCGATCGCCTCGGCCCGCGGCTTCGTCGAACCGGCGCCGGAGGCGCATCCGCTCGTTACGACGTTTGCGGAGAACCTTGCGGATATTGACGCCCTTGGCGGAGGGAGCTTCATATATTACCGCGCGCGCGCCACCCGGCTCGTCGAGTCGGTCGTCTATCCGGCCTATGGCCGCCTCGCGGACGCGCTGGAGGCGCTTCTGCCCCAAGCGGGCTCGCAGGCCGGCGTCTGGCGGCTCGGCGAGCAGGGAACGGATTTTTACCAGATGGCTCTTAACGCCTATGGGGCCGGGGGACGGTCCGGCGACGAAGTCCACGCGATCGGCCGCGCGGAGGTCGCCCGCATCACTGGGGAAATGGACGCGATCCTGAAATCGCTAGGTTTCGACGACGGCTCCATCGGCGAGCGCATGGCGCTTCTCGCGGAACGAGACGACATGATTTATCCCAATACTGACGAAGGCCGCGAGGCTCTGCTTGCGAGCCTGCGCGCCATGATCGCCGAAATCATGGCGCTGGCGCCGGACTGGTTCGAGACGCTCCCGCCGCAGACCGTGGAGGTGCGGCGCATTCCCGTCTATGAAGAAGACTCGTCCCCGGCGGGCTATTATTCCAGTTCCTCCCTCGACGGATCGCGCCCCGGGATTTACTGGATCAACCTGAAGGACACCGCCGACAATCCGAAACTGGGCCTGAAAACGCTCACCTATCATGAGGCCGTTCCCGGCCACCATTTCCAGTATTCCTCCCAGCGGGCGATCAAGGACATGCCGCTGATGCGCAATCTCCTCAACTATTCGCCCTACGCGGAAGGTTGGGCCCTTTATGCGGAAGAATTGGCTGTTGAAATGGGCCTTTACGAGGACGACCCGCTTGGCGATCTCGGCCGTCTGCTGGCGGAGATTTTCCGCGCGGCCCGGCTCGTCGTCGACACCGGCCTCCACCACAAGCGCTGGACCCGCGAAGAAGCGATCGACTACATGGTCGAGACGACCGGCGAGACCCGCGCCGCCATGACGCGGGAGGTGGAGCGTTACGCCGCCGTCCCCGGCCAGGCCTGCGCCTATAAGCTCGGCATGCTGAGGATCAAGGAAATGCGCGCCCGCGCGGAGGAAGCGCTCGGCGAGGCCTTCGACATCCGCGCCTTCCACGACGAAAT
>CAZBOC010000401.1:0-2619 GCA_964493225.1 uncultured Caulobacterales bacterium
TCTGGGAGAAAACCGGCGCGCCCGTGACGGTCGGCCCGATCGAGAAGATGTCGAAATCAAAGAAGAACGTCGTCTCGCCGGAAGAAATCGCCGACACCTATGGCGCGGACGCGGCGCGCTGGTTCATGCTCTCCGACTCCCCGCCCGAACGCGACGTCGAATGGACGGACGCCGGCGTCGTCGGCGCCTGGAAATTGATCAACCGCATCTGGGACGCGATCTCGGAGCGCGAGGGGATCCTGAAATCCGTCGACCTTGCAAATCCGCCGGACTTGGAAGGCGCCGATCTTGACCTGCGGCGCGCGACCCATGCGGCGATCGCCGGCGTCACGGACGACATCGAGCATTTCCGCTTCAACAAGGCCATCGCACGGCTCTACGAATTCCTCAATACGCTGAAGAAATCGGAGGGTGCAGCCGACTGGCCGCGCGCCGAAGCACTCTCGGCGCTGGCCCGCCTCATCGCGCCGTTCACGCCCCATCTCGCCGAGGAAGCCTGGGAGGCGCTCGGCGGCGAAGGCCTTGTCTGCGACGCGCCCTGGCCGGAGGCTGAGGCGAAGCTTCTCGTCGCCGACACGGTCGTCCTCGGCGTCCAGGTGAACGGCAAACGCCGGGCGGAAATCGAGACGCCGGCCGATGCGGACAACAAAGCGGTCGAGGAGATCGCCCTCGCCAACGCCGACGTCCGGCGCAGCATCGAGGGCAAGACCGTGCGCAAGGTGATCGTCGTCCCTGGGCGGATCGTCAATATCGTCGTCGCCTGAAGGAGGCCGCCATGGGCAGACTTTCGCTCCCTCTTCTGGTTCTCGCCGCGCTAATCGTTCAGGGCTGCGGCTTCACGCCGGTCTACGCCACGCGCGAGGACGCGTCGGCGGGCCTCGCCGGCGTGAATCTTGTCAGCGTCGCGGGCCGGGAGTCGATCGAACCGCTGATCACGACCGCGTTCGAACGCCGTAAGTCGGTCAGCGCCGCCGACGTCGCGGCGGATTACGATCTCATTCTGGAGGCGGAGGAGTTCGCGCAGCGCCTCGCAGTCCAGATCGACGCCTCGGTGACCCGGTACAATTATCTTCTGCGAGCGGACTACACGCTGATCCGTCGCGAAGACGGAAAGAAGTTCCGCGGCTCTTCGGAAGCCGTGGCTTCCTTCAACGTCGTCACCTCGCAGTATTCGACGCTTTTCGCGGAAGAAGCGGCGAAGGAAAAGGCCGCGCGTTCGCTGATCGAAGCGCTGGAGCGGGACATTCTCCTGACGCTCGGCGAAGAAGACGCCGGGCTCGAACGCGAGCGCCGAAGCCGCGAGGCGCCGGCCATCGAATTTGACCGCGAGTATTCGCGATGACCATTCGCCAATATTGGTTCTAACGCGATGACGACGCTTAAAGGAGCCGCTGTTCAGGCCTTCGTGAAGGAACGCGACACCAATATTGGCGCTGTGCTTCTTTATGGTCCTGACGGCGGCCTCGTGCGGGAGCGGGGCGAAGCGCTGGCGAAATCGATCGTCGCGGATTTTACCGATCCTTTCAATTACATCGAGCTCACCGACGCGGACCTGAAGGGCGAGCCCGCGCGGCTCGCCGATGAAGCCGCGGCCCTTTCGTTTACCGGCGGCGAGCGGGTCGTTCGATTACGGACCGTCGGCGAGGCCGCGGCGAAGGCGGCGCAAATTCTCATCGACGGTCTCGACGGCGGGTATCTCGCCGCGAACGCCTTCGTCATCGTTGAGGCGGGCGAGCTTTCGCCCCGCTCAGGCCTTCGCAAGATGTTCGAAAAGGCGAGGCGCGCCGCGGCGCTGCCCTGTTACGCCGACGGCCCGGCGGATCTGCGCGCGCTGGCGATGGAAACGGCGGGTGCGGAAGGCCTTTCCTTCGAGGAGGACGCGCTCGACCTCGTCGTGGCGACGCTTGGCGAGGACCGTGGCGTCAGCCGCGCGGAGATCGACAAGCTGGTTCTCTACAAAGGCCCGAAGGAACACCGCGCCGGGGCCGATGCGATCACGATCGAGGATGTGCGGGCGCTTCTCGTCGACGGGATCGGCGACGCCATGGAAGAGGCGGCGGCGGCGGCGGCGAACGGCGAGGCGGCGGTTCTGGCGCAGGCGCTGCACCGGGCGGCGAACGCCGGGGCGAGCCCGGTGGGGCTATTGCGCGCGCTGCAGAGGGCCTTCACCCGTCTTCACGCGGCGCAGTTGCGGGTGGCGGCGGGCGCCTCGCCGAGGGACGCGATGAAGAACCTGAAGCCGCCGGTCTTTTTCATCGAGCAGCGCGCTTTCGAGGCCCGCCTGGCGCGGTGGCCGCTCAACCGGCTCAAAACCGCGCTTGAGCTTCTCCTGGAGGCGGAGTTCGCCGCGAAAAAGACGGGCGCGCCCCAGCGCGAGATCGTGGAACGCACGGCCCTGCAGCTTTCAAGGCTCGCCGGGCGTTGACGACGTCTTCCGGAGGAGGCGCGTCCGTCAGGCGCGCCTGCGCCGGCGGCGTGAAAGCGAGAGCGCGCCGATCGCGCCGGACACCAGCAACACACCCGCGCCGGGCAACGGCGCCGCGAGCGCCTCGCTGACGTCGAAGTCGACATCAAAGCCGTCGAGCCGCAGCCTCACGAAGGCCGGTCCGGCCTCGACAT
>CAZBOC010000402.1:0-2618 GCA_964493225.1 uncultured Caulobacterales bacterium
AGAACGCCCCTGGCGGCGAAATGC
This sequence comes from uncultured Caulobacterales bacterium, assembly GCA_964493225.1. Taxonomy (GTDB): domain Bacteria; phylum Pseudomonadota; class Alphaproteobacteria; order Caulobacterales; family Parvularculaceae; genus JAJFFW01. The sequence goes on from CAZBOC010000402.1 coordinate 25, forward strand.
GCTGGGCGTCTGCTCGGCAAAGCGGCGAAACGCCGTATTAAACGCCGACTTTGAATTAAATCCGACGGCGTAAGCGATCTCGAGGATAGTTTTATCCGATCTGATCAGCGCGTCCTTGGCCGCCTCAATCCGGTAGCGATTAATATGCTCAAAGAAGTTCCGCCCCGCTTGTCCGTTGATCGCCGCGGAAACATCCCGCGGCCTGGCGTTGATGGATTGCGCAAGTTTACCGACGGTCAGATTTGGGTCGAGATAAAGCTTTTGCTCGCGCAGCGTTTTGTCAGCGCGTTCGAAAAGCGCCGGGTCTCCCGCTGCCTTCATATCGCCGGCGTCGGCTGGCGCGCCCTCCGACAAGTGATGATCAGCGCCTTCCGCTCTAATTGCGCTGATCGCGAGCGTGTTGATCAGCAGGAAATGGCAGGCGTTCAAGAGTAATCCCGCGCCATTGGCCTGCGTGAGCGTCCAGACAATATGAAGCGCCATCAGCGCGGCCAGAATTGTCAGCGCCTGCCTGATTCCGGCCAAGGATCTGTTCTCAATGTCAGAGAACCACGCCATGAGCGATCGGTCATGCGCCCGCAAGGCGAAAACGCACGCGAGCAAAAAGCCGAAATTGAGAAGACTGCCTAAGATCGGAATCACTAGCGCATTCATCGGCGTCAGTATGAGCCGATCGCTGAACATCGCCGTTTTCTGCTCGAAGGTCAGCACATGATAGGTCGCGACTGCGTAGATCACCAAAAGCAGAAAAGGCACGAACGCCCAGAAATGGCCGCGGCCGATTCGAAAATTTCGATCAATTCGAGTGCGAACATAGAAATATGTTAAGGGCGCAATGAGCGCGCCAAAAAGATTGCCGATCATCGCCCATCTTGGATGATGAAACACGGCGCCGCTCATTTGAAAAACCTGATCTGATTTCTCGATGGAAAACGCCGCCAGAAGCGCAATCAGCACCGCATGTGCGCGCCGGTGATCGCCCGGTCTGGCGCCGAGAAACAAGCAGTAAACAAACGCTTGCAGGGCCGACGCTTGTGCAAGAGCTTCGGAGAGTTGGGTCATCTTTCCGGCATAGATAAAGCCGTTCGATAGTCAATCGATCCGGCGCTTCCCTCCGAGGGAGAGCACACGCGCACGGTCCGCATACCCAATATGCCGATCCAGCGCGCCGCAACAGCCTGACCAATCAAAAACAACTCTATTCGATCACTTAGGCACGCCGAGTTCCCGAAATGCCGAAATCGTCTGGAGCGCCGGTTCAATGCCGGTCTGGTAGTCTTCCCAGTTCGGCTCAGCGGGCAGGTCCCGCGACGCGACGCTTCCGGGCACAATACGACGTCGTGTCGATATTGCGACTTCTAGTCGTGGTATGCTGATTATTCCCGGTCGAGCGCAAAGGCGCGAGCGATGGCGATCGCCGCATCGGCGTGATGCGGTCCATCGGAATTGGCTGTCAGCGCCACGACGATTTTCGGTTCGAACAAAACCAGCAAGAATCCGCGCCCGCCCGGCGAACCGCCCGAATGCAGCGCATAGGGCGTTTGCATTTCTTCACTGAAGCCAAGCGTCATGCCATAGAGAACCTCCGGCGCAGCGCGATCGTCCGCGGACCAATCGCGAAGATCGCCGGCCTCCACTAACCCGTCAGCGACCGCGGCGCCGAAGCGGGCGAGATCAAGCGCGCTGCCCAACAAGCCGCCGCCGCCGAATTTGCATTCCGCACTCAGATTGATCGGACGAAATGCGCCGTCGACTTCGAGATAATTGGCCGCCTTGTCCGCGCCGTCCCTGTCGATGCGAAAACGATAGGCGTCGTCTAGGGCAATCCGCATCGCGTCGTCGAAGGTCGCGGCGCCCGTCGCCTTCACTAGAAGATGGCTGGCGAGGACGAAGCCGAATGTCGAATAGGCGAATTCATCGCCTGGCGTCCCCATCAGCGGGTCATCAATGAAATATTCAACAGCCTTCGACGGGGCTGCACAGCGCCGATCATTGAACGCGCGCCAGTCGCTCTCGCCGCGATAATGCCGGACGCCGGCGGTATGGCTCAGTAAATGGCGAAGGGTCACGCCCGCATAGGCGTCCCCCAGGTCTGGATCAATCCTAGTCACGGCCGTGTCGAGATCGACGACGCCCATTTTCTCAAGCCGGTAAAACGCTGTTCCAGTGATCATCTTTGCGATGGAGTAGAAATTATAGTCGCGATCGACGCCATCGGTGGCGTCGCGCTGGACGCCGCCTTGCCGCGACCAGATTACCTCGCCGTCTTTAAGCACGACGCCGTTGATCGCCGGGAACGATCCAGCGATTTCGTCAAACGCGCTATTCGCCTGTGATGTCGCGGGCGTCGCTGCGTTGAGCGTCGGCGTCGCGCCTCCGCCCGTCGACGAAACGCATGCCGGCGCGGTCGAGAGGAGGACTGTTGTAAGAAAAAGCGATAGCCGCATGGATAGTTCCTTGATAGTTTGATGAAAAGTCCGGTCGCACTCGGAATACAAAGTCGAATATGCCGCAAAATTATGGTGTATCAAAGCCTTAGAGGATCAACCACTCGCTCGCCTGACGAACTGCTCTACTCATGGCGGAGTCTAGGC
>CAZBOC010000403.1:0-2614 GCA_964493225.1 uncultured Caulobacterales bacterium
GCGGCGAGCCGGAACGTCAGCGTCTCAAAGCCTTCCCAGGAATCCACCTGCGGCTGGTAGAGGACGATGCGGGCTTCGTCCGAGCCCTTGACCTCGCGCGGCCAGGCCAATGGCTCTGCGGATACGTGAATATCCCCGACCAGAATAAAGAGGGCTGCTAACGCCCAAACCAAGCTACTTTTTTTCATAACCCCTCTTACGATCTGTCCAGGCAGACGAATTCCGTGATAAATTCAGGACCTTTGAATAATTGAACACCCCAAGGCAGCCCGCAGCGATAAGACACTGATTTCAAATGAAAATGATCGACCGGAGCAAGACGAGCGTTCTCGCTATTCTTCAGCCTCCTGATCTTCGATTGCTGTCTCCACTTCGTCCGTTGGCTCCAAGCCGCAAGTTTCTTGAATATCTTCGATGCGGGCGTTCAATTCGCTTTGAGTCCGCCCGATGAGGACCTTTGCGCGCCCGCGATAGGACCCTGTCAGGATGCTCGTCGCCGCGCCGACAGGGCTGAGGGTTCGGACAGCGGACACAGCGCGCTCTCCCCCGGAAGGCATGGCCGCCTCCAGCGCTGCGATGTCTTCTTCAGCGACTTCGCAATCGATTGGCTCATCAAGAAGAGACTCGCGCTCTTTGTCGCTGGCTGTTGCGCATCCCGCCACGGCGGCAAAGATCAAGAGTTGGGCGGCGTTGAGAGTTTTATACTTCATCTTCATGTCACTTTCCTGGTTAAGAGAGAAAAACAGTCGCGTCTGGCTCACCGTATGCGTAAGAACGCCCTTAGAAAGCGACCGACATTAATTACTAACAGGGCTTGGCATAATTTCCTGACGGCGCCGCCTTCCGGCAATAAACGCGGGTCATGTTAGAACAGCAATTCATCACTTTTCTTGCTGAGAACCTCTGAACGTCAGCAAAAGCAAACCGACCAGAACAACTTCGACGGCGATAATCCCTACGGTCAGCTCGGCGCCATGAAACAGCCAGGCGACAAACCGCCCGACAATCGCAAACGCCAAAAGCATTATTGCAGGGTAGAACCAGAGGCGGTCGCCGCTTACGAGCGCGATGAGGATGCAAGCCCCAAGCGTTATGAAAAACGAAGCCAGGTCACCGATTTGGGTGCTGAGCCCGGCGCCGCGCTGCAATGTCATGCCGAGTTGCGCCGTCACAAATTCCGGTGCGACCCACCATGCAAGCCCAAGCAGAATCAATAACAGGGCCGGCGTTCCAGCCGCTAATTTCGAGGCGACACTCATTTCGACGATTTCCCCTGCGGCAATGGGCTCAACGAGGATGGAATCTAAAACGACGCCTGGAAGCCAAGGAACGGACCTGAAACCTCAGTCGTCGTGTCTGTGGGACCAAACTCGCGGTGAATAGACAAGTGCCGATAACCGCCGAGGACGGACCATTTTTCATTGAACCGATACCCAACGGCGCCGGCCGCCTGCCAGGTCAGATCCGATGAGTCCTCGATACCAAAGCCGCCAACATCGGCGAACGCCAAGCCGTACAACCGGTCGGTAAAGTTGCGGGTCAATCGGGCCGCAATGAGCAGGTCGACATAATCGCCGTCGACGGATACCGATTGATCTGCAACCGGGGCCTGACCGACGAGGTCCACGTCAATATCCGCGTAGGTGTAGCGCAGCCCGCCGCCGACATCGAAACGCATGTTATCATTGTCTACCAGCGCGTAGGTGGCATAGGCGCTCAAAAGCACGGTCTGGGAGTCCGTCTCGCCCCCGCTGAAGAGCGCGCCGGTCGGGACGTCGACATCCGAGCTCAAATCGAAATACTGCACATCTGCAATGAGCGACAGACGGTTTTTGCGAGCCTCAAACGCCCCGAGAAACGCAATGTCCAGTGACTCCAGAATGTCGCCGAAATCGACTTCGGTCTCAACATCCCCTATCGGTGTTTCCACCGTGCCCGACAGGCCGGCGAACCATCCGTAAGCGGTAGCGGTGTATTCCCAGCCGTCCTGCGAGAGCGCGGGTGCAGGCGAAGCGAGGCCGGCGATTAGCGTCGCCGTAACAGACAGATGCTTGAATTTCATGCGGCGCTCCTGCGTCATTTAATCGTCATTAGACTGAACAAAATGCGGATCGATTCGCCGTGCAACAGATCTGCTCAACGGTGAGGCGTGATCCGTTTCGCCTTGTAAAAATGCGACGGCGCCTCAAATTCGGCCCCCGGTGAATTGCTTGGGGTGCGATGAGAGAAATTTCTGTTGCAGGCGACAATGCTTCGCGCGATTTGTCCCAGGCTGTTTATCTGCAAACTCCGCCGTGCGCTGAAGCTCCGCCGAGGCCAAATAGTATTCAGTTTCGGCCATGTTTTCGCCCCATTTGCAAAACGCCCCGAAAGTCCCCGGCGGAGCGCAAGTTCGTCATGTAAACGTATGCGGAACATGGCGGCCAGGTTGCGGGTCAGGACCACATGTAACGGCCGCAATCGAGGCGGATATCAGGGGCGCATTCCGCCCGCGTCGACTGCATGATCAGATCGCGCGTCATCGTCCGGCGTCAATCGGCGGACGGCGGGTCTCGAACAATCCGAAAACCCAGATGCGCCGTGCTGAAGTCCGCTTCGAAATCTTCGCGGGCCG
>CAZBOC010000404.1:0-2604 GCA_964493225.1 uncultured Caulobacterales bacterium
GACGGACGCCTTTCCCGCAGCCTATGAGCTCGACGCTCGCCGCTGCATTTCCTACCTGACGATCGAACACGGGGGTCCGATCCCGCATGAGTTTCGCGAAGCGATCGGCAACCGGATCTACGGGTGCGACGACTGCCTCGCCGTTTGCCCATGGAACAAGTTCGCCCAAACCGCGCGCGAAGCCGCCTTCCATCCGCGTGCGGACCTGACCGCGCCGTTGCTCGCCGAGCTCGCTGCGCTGGACGATGCGGCCTTTCGCCAGCTCTTTTCAGGATCGCCGATCAAGCGGATCAAGCGTCCCCGCTTCGTGCGAAACGTCCTGATCGCGATCGGCAATTCCGGCGAGCCAGCCCTCATCGAGGTCGCGCGCCGGCTCGTCGGGGACGCCGAACCGCTTGTGCGCGGCGCGGCCGCATGGGCGCTGTCGCGGCTTCTCCCGCCGCAGGCCTTCGCCGATCTCGCCGAAAGGGCCCGGACGAGCGAGACGGACGAGACGGTCCTCGCCGAATGGAGCCGTCCGGCCCACGCCGGTTGACGACCCCCAAGGAGCGTCAGGCGACGGCGGCCTCCTCGACGGCTTCCCGCGGGGCGGCTTTCTCCTCCGCTGGCGGACTAGTTCCGAAAAGATTGGCGCGCTCGATTGTCTCCTCGATGAAACGCGCGCGGTTTGTTTCCGGGCGCCAGCCCAGAACCGCCTTGGCGCGCTGATTGCGGAAAGGCGAGAGCTGCGCGCGCGACTTCCAGTCGCGCAAGCTCGGGGCCGTCAAATCCTTGCGTCGCTGCAGAAGACGCTTGCCCCAGTACTTCGCGACGTCGATCGCGAAATAGGTCCATAGGGGCGTCGGCCTGGCGCGCATCCTCACGCCGTAGGCGGCGCCGATCGCCGCGAAATAGTCACGCGCCGTCAGAAGCGGCTCGCCGATCAGATTGAACGAGCGCCCCTCGATCCCCTCCACCGTCATGGCGCGGACGAGCCCGTCGGCGGCGTCCGCCACGGAGACGAAGGGCAGGATGTTGCGCCCGTCCCCCCAGAGCTTGCACGCCGTCGCCCCGCGCCACATGGCGACGCCCCAGTGTTGCAGCGGTCCGTGCTCGCCGATCACGATCCCCGGGCGCGCGATAACCAGCGCCAGGCCCTGCTCTTCGGCCATGTCCCGGAGAACCGCCTCGCAGGCGGCCTTCGAGCGCGCATAAAGATTGCGCTCCTCGAGATTGTGGTCGAAAGGCGTTTCCTCCGTAATGGGACGGTCCGGCCGCGACGCGTCGTAGGAATCGATCGTACCCGTATAGACAAGGCGCTTGACGCCGGCCTTCAGGCAGGCCTCGCCGATCAGCCGCGTGACGGCGACGTCGTTCTCCAGATAGCCGGCCCAGCTCTTCTCCTCGGCGCGCGCGAGGTGGAAGACCCCGTCGATCCCCTCCATCGCCGCCAGAAGATCGGCCTGTGATTTCAGGCTCCCGGTGAAAACGCTGATCGCCGCGTCCGCCCGCTCGAAGCCGCCGGCCCGGCCCCGTGACAAGACGCGCACGCCGTATCCGGCGTCGGCGAGCGCATGACAGAGGCGGCGGCCGATGAATCCCGTTCCGCCGATGACGAGCATCGTCGGTTTGCGCGGCGCGCCCGAAGGAACGACCGCGCGACGCGGCTTCATCCGGGGCGCGGCGCGCGCGGCGGCGGTCTCGATCGCGCTGATCGCGCGGGCCGCGAGCGCCGGCGACAACCGACGGTCGACGGGCTCCCCGTTCCGCAGCGAACGATAGAAACTCTGGCACGCGCGGGTGATCGATAATCCATAGGGCTTGAGTTCGTTGCGCGAGACGAGCTGGCGGGCGCCGTTGACGAACGCGGTTCGCCCATGTTGCAGCGCCGCGCCCGCCTCGGCGGCGAAGGGGCCGATGACGATTTCATTCATCGGGGTTTTTTGCAGCGTGTAGGAATCATTGGCGAAGTCGAAACGGGCGAGCGCGCCGGCGCCCCGCGCCTCGATCGAGCGGTCGTCATGCCCCTCGATCAGCGAGATGTCGAGCGTGACGGCGGCGTCGCCGGCGCGCCCGGAAATGCGCCAGCCCTGATAGTGCGTGACGCCGCCGGGGATCTCGATCGGATAGCGCAGGTCGACGCCCGTCGGCTCGAAGTCGTCGAAGAGATCGGCCGCGAAGGCGAAGACGTGCGAGCCGATTTCAAAAAGAATATTAATCGGCTCCCGGAGCATCCAGATCCCGAAGGGCCCTGAGCGAAGAGGCGCCAGCGGAAACCGCCAGCGGATCGAAAAACTGTCGACCGGGCCGACCGTCCGGTTCTCCAGATCGCGCTTGAAGCGATCATAGCCGGGCAGCATCAGAAAATTGTGGTTGACCGCGAGCTTCACGCCTTTGTCCGTCGCGAGACGGTCGAGCGTCTCGGCTTCCTCGCGCGCAAGAACAAGCGGCTTTTCGACGAAGGCGTGCTTGCCGGCCTGAAGGATCCGCTGCGTCGTCTCAAAATGGGCGCCCGGCGGGGTCAGGACGTGGACGCATTCGATCGCCTCGTCGGCGAGGAACGCATCGAGCGAGCCATGGGCCGCTTCGACGCCGCGCCGCTCGGCGAAGCCCTTCGCGGCCGCC
>CAZBOC010000405.1:0-2548 GCA_964493225.1 uncultured Caulobacterales bacterium
TCCGCCGCCGAAATCGCCGTGACGACGTCGACGAGGCTCGCCTCGCCCGCCGCAACGCCCGCGGCCGCTGTTTCCCCCGCCTTCAGCGTCGCCGAGGTTTCCGCCACCGCCTCGCGCACAAGGGCGCCGAAATCGGCTTGCGGCGTCGCCTCAATCGCCGGGGCGCGCGGGCCCGATGAGGCGATCTTGGCGATTTGCCCGTAGGCGTTGGCGGCGGTCAGGGCGTCCGTCATCAGCCTATTCCAGAATTCTCAAGGTCGCGCCGGACATCGTCCGCACGCTGTCGAGGGCGCCGAGATTGGCTTCGTAAGACCGTTGCGCCTCGCGCAGGTCCATCATTTCAACGAGCGGATTGACGTTCGGCAGCGCCACGTAACCCTCTTCGTCGGCGGCCGGATGGCTCGGATCGAAGCGCAGGGTGAACGCCGAAGGATCGAGCGCCACGCGGCTGACTTCAACCATCCGCGCGCCCGTCTCACGGTCGAGAAAGCTCCCGAAGACCGGCACCTGCCGGCGATAGGGGTCGAGCCCGGCGGCCTCGGCGGTCGAACTGGCGTTGGCGAGGTTTTCCGCGACGATGCGCACGCGCCCCGACTGGGCGCGCATGCCGGCCGCCGAAATCTGCATGGCGGCGTTCAGATCATCCATTCATCTTTCTCCTATCGGCCGGCGCCGCGCGCGGCGAGACGCACCATGTCGAGGCCCTTCCGGTAGACCGTCGCGGCGAGCTGGTAGTCCATGCGCGTTTTGGCGAGATTGACCGTCTGCGCCTCGAGGGAGACGCGGTTTCCGTTGAGCGCGGCCTCCGGGTCGGGCGCTGCGAAGACGCGCGCCCCGCGCGCGCGGGGGGCCGCCGTCATGTGCCGCGGATCGCTGACATGCATGGCCGCGTCCGCGACGCGCCGCCTGAACGCCGGGGCCTTGACGTCGCGGGCGACGTAATCCGGCGTATCCGCGTTCGCGATGTTCTCGGCGATCACGCCGGCGCGCTGCGTCAGAAACTTCAACCGGTCTGCGAGCCCCGCCAGAAGCCCTGAATTGGTCACATCCATCGACTGCCGTCCTTTCCGGCCCGTGGCGATCGCCGCATCCTCGCCGCTCATGGTTAAGCGCGCGTTGAATTCAATGCTCCGATGAGCCACTCTATCGGTTAACAAATCCTTACCCGGAGGGCGCGCGCCTTGGGCGAAAAGACGCTTGGTCTCGTGCTTGGAAGCGGCGCGGCGCGCGGCTGGGCCCATGTCGGCGTTTTGCGCGGGCTTGAGGAAATCGGCGCGAAACCGGCCGTGATCGCGGGCTGCTCCGTCGGGGCGCTCGTGGGCGGCGCCCATCTCATCGGCGCGCTGGAACAATTCGAACGCTGGGCGCGGGAGCTGAAACCGCTTTCGGCGCTCAACGCATTCTCGTTGAACGTCGGCAAGGGCGGCTTCATCGACGCCGCGCCCGCTTTCGACGCGTTTCGCGAATTCGACCGGGACATCGCGTCCCTGCCGGTGAAATTCGGGGCCGTCGCCGCCGATCTCGGCACCGGCGAGGAGGTCTGGATGACCGAGGGGTCGGTGATCGAGGCGGCGCGCGCCTCCAGCGCGATCCCCGTCCTTCTGCACGCGATCAAGCGGAGCGGGCGCTGGCTCATCGACGGGGCCGTCGCCAATCCGTCGCCCGTCTCGCTGGCGCGCAGTCTCGGCGCCGACGCGGTGCTCTCGGTCGATCTGAACGCGGTGCCGCGCGTCCTCGAACGCTTCAATCCGCCGCCGCCGAGCACGCCCGCGCTGCTCGAGGAACAGCCCGCCCCCGTCGAAGGGGCGGGACCGACGGCCGCCGTCTCGCGCCTTATCGAGGACACGCGCCGGCGCATCGAGGAGCAGGTGCGCCTCTTCAGGGCGCGCGCCGACGCCTCGCCCTATCTCTTCGAGACAGCCTATGCGGCGGCGGACATATTCCAGATGCATCTGGCCCGGGCCCGCGCGGCCGCCGAGCCGCCTGACATCCTTCTGAAGCCGGACATGCGCGACGCCTTCCCGACGGCCTTCGACCGCGCGGACGAGTTCATCGGAGAGGGGCGCAAGTCCGTTCTCGCGCGGGCCGACGACATCGCCGCGCTTCTCAGCGCGTGATCTTCGCTGACACGCGCGCGCACGGGCGATCACATCTGAGGGCGCGCGCTTGGCATGGTCCCAGGAGCGCGGTATGAGCCGCCCCGCAAATCGGGAGCACATCGCCATGAAACGCCTTCACGTCGCCGCCTTCGTCCTTCCCCTATGCATGACCGTCGCCGGGTGCGCCACCGCCGCAACGAACCAGACCGCCGCGAACGCCGGCGCCGCCGCTGCGGATAATTCCGCCGAAGCAGAGCATGCGATGCACCACCGCAAGCACCCGCATATCGTCACGACAAAGAGCAATAACGATTTCGAGGCGACGCTTTCGAAACTCCAGGCCGCCATCGACGCGCGCAATTTCAAGACTTTCGCCGTCGTCGACCACGCCAAGGGCGCGGCCTCGATCGACCAGGAACTGCGTCCGACGACGCTCGTGATTTTCGGCA
>CAZBOC010000406.1:0-239 GCA_964493225.1 uncultured Caulobacterales bacterium
CGAGGCGGAGATGACTGACCTCATCTTCGCTTTCCGGGTCGCCAAGCACGTCAAGTCCAACGCCATCGTCTATGCGAAGGACGGCGCGACCGTCGGCATCGGGGCCGGGCAGATGAGCCGGGTCGACTCAAGCCGTCTTGCGGCCCGAAAATCCGCCGACGCCGCCCCGGCGGCGGGGGCCCCCCCCACCCACGCGCAAGGCGCCCTCCGAGGCGCCGCTGCGGTGGTTCCGGTTGCGG
>CAZBOC010000406.1:249-2544 GCA_964493225.1 uncultured Caulobacterales bacterium
GGGGGGGCCCCCACGCCTGGGGCCCCCCCAAAACCCCGCCCCCCCGGCGGGGGGGGGGCGGGCCGACGCTCCCCTCGCGCAAGGCGCCGTCGTCGCGTCGGATGCGTTCTTTCCGTTTGCGGACGGCCTCCTGGCCGCGGCCGAGGCGGGTGCGACCGCCGTCATTCAGCCGGGCGGTTCGGTGCGCGACGACGAGGTGATCGCCGCGGCCGACGAGGCGGGTCTCGCCATGGTCATCACGGGCATGCGTCACTTCCGCCACTAGATCACCGGGCGTTTATCAACAACGCCTGATGATCCAGGTTTTCTGTGGTCGCGCCGGATCAAGCGAAAAACCGGATTCCGCTATTGCGCCCGGCGCTTCAGGAGGCGCGAAGGCGTTCTTCGAGGTCGAAAAGTTTCCGATTGAGAAGGGCGAGCTTGGAGACCGTCACCCCGCTCTTGATTTCAATCTCGCGCGCGAAACGGTCATAGCGCTCGAAACTCGTCCCGTCGCTCGCGCGCCATTTGTCGAGGAGACCGCCGATCCATTGCTGCGGCTCGCCCTGCGGGACGGTCCCCGCAAGCGCGATGAAGTGGCGCGCGAGCGCCGTCTGTCGTATGGCGAGGTCCTCCGACAATCTGCGCACGGCGAGCTTCTCGTAGTAATCAGCGTGCGGCAGCGTCTTGACGGCCGAGCGTACGGCGTCGATCCGCAGCCCGTCGCCGACGGCGAAAAAGACGGCCCCGGCCTCCCGCGCCGGCCATCCGGTTTCCCTCGCCAGATCGACGATATCGAAGACAAGCTCAAGGGAGGGCATGAGCGCGACTTCGCCGGCCAGGGCGTCCGGGACGCCCTTAGACCGCCAGCCTTCGCTCCGCGCCGCGAGGTCGGCGCACGGTCCGTCCGGCAATATCGCGGAAAGAACATCCTTCAGTTTACGAACTGTCTCGCAATACTCATCCGTGACGCCGGCCACGCCGCGTTTCCCGAGAACGGCGCTCGTCTTGCCGCCGCTCGCGATCCGGTACATCTGCTCGCGCAGGAGCGTCGAGGCGGCGTTATAGAGTTCAAGCTGAACGCCGGCGTCGATCTTGTTGTCCAGCGCGTCGACGGCCGCGGCGAAATCGCCGAGGTCGAGGACGCGGCGCGCCGCCTCGTAGGCGAGGGCGAGCTCCGCAAAGCTGGCGCCCGTCGCATCCGCGGCGCGATACGGAAAACTCGGCCCGCAAGTGTCGACGATCTCGTTGGCGAGGCGGGTTGCAATGATTTCGCGGCGCAGCTGGTGCTTCAGGACCGCCGCGTTGAACCGGTGGAGCGTCTGCGGGAAATAGGCGAACAGCTCGGTCTCCAGGGCGGGGTCGTCGGGTGCCTTCGATTGCAGGATTTCCTCAAACAGCCAGTTCTTCGCGTAGGCGAGCAGGATCGCGATTTCCGGGCGGGTCAATCCCTTGTTCTCGCCCCTTAGCCGCGCGATCTGTTCTGTATCGGGAAGATACTCGAGCGCGCGGTCGAGGCGGCCGGTCTGCTCCATGGCAGCCATCAGGCGGGCCTGCGAATCCAGGTCATCCGGGGCGAGAACCTCTTTCTGGGAAAGGGCGCGGGTCTGTTCGTAATTGTGCCGCAGCACATGACGTGCGACGTCGTCAGTCATCGCACTCAACAGGTCGTTTCGATCTTCCGGCTTCAACTCGCCCTTCTCGATCGCCCCGGAAAGCAGGATCTTGATGTTCACTTCGTGATCGGAGCAATCAACCCCGGCGGCGTTGTCGATGGCGTCGGTGTTCAAGCGTCCGCCGCGACGCGCGAAGACAATGCGGGCTTTCTGGGTGAGGCCGAGATTGGCGCCTTCGCCGACGACCTTGGCGCGCATGTCCTCCGCGTCGACGCGCACCGCTTCATTCGCCCGGTCGCCGACGCGCCAGTTTTCCTCTTGCGCCGCCTTGAAGTATGTACCGATGCCGCCGAGCCAGAATAGCTCGACCCGGGCTTTCAGGACTGCCCTGATCACTTCCGTTGGCGTGGCGCGATCGTTCGTCAGGTCAAGGAGCGATTTTATTTCCGGCGTCAACGCGATCGATTTGGATGCGCGGGAGAACACGCCGCCGCCCTTTGAAATGAGCGCGCTGTCGTAGTCGGCCCAGGACGAGCGGGGCTTGTCGAACAGGCGTTTTCTCTCGGCGTATGATGTCGCGGGGTCCGGGTTCGGATCGATGAAAATGTCGCGGTGGTCGAAGGCGGCGACGAGCCGGATCTGATCGGAAAGCAGCATGCCGTTGCCGAAGACGTCGCCCGACATGTCGCCGACGCCGGCT
>CAZBOC010000407.1:0-2541 GCA_964493225.1 uncultured Caulobacterales bacterium
CAGTGTGCAGACAAAGAATTAGGTGCATCTATGCACCAAATCAGCGTTTCGCTTTATCTTGCGTTTCCTCAAAAAATGACGCCATCACATGCCGTTTATGACTCTGTTACCCAGCCATCACACTTGGTCGAATGGTGGCGGAGTATCGCGTTTAACCGATCCTGCTCGATTAGAAGCAAAGCGTGCTCTGGAAGCATAACAATCCCAGCGTAAACCGAGACATCTCCATCACCCCCGTGACCATCGTCGACAAATACCCTCGATTCGTAACCGTAAGTCGCCAAATCAGCGACGATCTCTTTAGCAATTTCTTCATCTCGTGCATAACATGAGAAATCAATTCGCCTCTTGCGCGTTAGATCGATACCTTTTGTTGCCAATCGGAATAGAACCTCTCCATCGTCATCATTCGGAAAGTCTGATCTAGCTACCATCAATCGATCTCCCCGTCTTCCCTTCAGTCATCCGAACACATGCATCGCCTGTCGCAATAGGGCTCCAATCCGCCATTCGCCGGCTTTCGCGCCGATCGCGGCCCTCGCCTAGACCCGGTCGGGGCCGACGCGGATGACGGCCTTGCCGAAATTCTCGCCCTTGAAGAGGCCGAGAAAGGCCTCCGGCGCCTTGTCGAGCCCTTCGTAGACGGACTCTCGGAAGCGGATCTTGCCTTGCGCCAGGAGCGGGCCGACCTCGGCGAAGAATTGCGGCGCGAGGTGCATGTAGTTCGACACGATGAAGCCCTGGGCGAGAACGCCGCGGCCGATCATGTTGACGAGATTGCCGGGGCCCGGCTCCGGCGCTTTGTTGTTGTACTGAGCGATCATCCCGCAGAGCGCGATGCGTCCGCCGAAGGCGATGCAGTTCAGCGCGGCTTCCAGGTGCATGCCGCCGACATTCTCGAAATAGCAATTAACGCCCCTGGGCGCGGCCTGCGCCAGCGCCTTCGTCAGCTCCGCCGCGTTCGCGTAGTTCTTGTAGTTGAGCGCGACGTCGCAGCCGGCTTCGTCCTTCAGCCAGGCGCATTTCTCATCCGAGCCCGCCGAGCCGACGACATGCATGCCGTGATGCTTGCCGAGCTGGCAGACGAGCGAGCCGACCGCGCCGGCGGCCCCTGAGACGAACAGGGTCTCGCCTTCTTGCGGTTTGAGGATCTGGGTCACGCCCGCCCAGGCGGTCATCCCCGGCATGCCGAGCACGCCGAGATAAGCCGAGAGCGGCGCAATATCGGGATCGACCCTGGTCAGGTCCTCCGCCTTGCAGGTGTGCCGCTCGCGCCAGCCGCCGCGGAAGCCGACGACATAGTCGCCGGGCGCAAAGCCCTCGCTGCGCGATTCCACGACCTCGCTCACCGCGCCGCCGTCGAGCGGTTCGTCGAGTGAAAAAGGCGGGATGTAGCTCTTGATATGCGGGTTCATCCGTCCGCGCATATAGGGATCGACGGACATCCAGACCGTGCGCAGGAGCACTTCGCCCTCGCCGGGCTCGGGCGCCTCGTAATCCTTCGTCTCAAAGAGATCCGGGGTCGGAAGACCGTCCGGATAGGCGGAGAGATAGACGGCCCTGCCTTGTCGCTCGCTCATGACGCGCTCCTGTGATGCCTGCGCGACGATCCTATCGATCGGCCCGCCCCCCGCAATGGCGCGATGCAGCGCCAGCGCGGCGCATGCCGGGCGATAAGGTCCGCACGCCGCAAATCCGCCCGAATTCGCCGCGGCGATTGCCAGCCTGCGCCCAAATCTCGCCTTGCGCCGCGCCGACCCTTCGCCGCGCAAGGACTTCACATCGGGACGGTCTTGAGTTTTCGCGTAATCCATCGGCCCGCAAACACTGGAGACGAGAGATGAAAATGATGATGATCGCAGCGGGATTGCTCGGCGCTGCGGCGACGGGCTGTCAGTCGACGGGCGAAGGCGCGCTTTACGGCGCGGGTCTCGGCGCGGCGGGCGGCGCGATCGCCGGCGAGATTTTCGCCGGCCGTCCGGGGCGCGGCGCGGCCTATGGCGCGCTCGTCGGCGCGGCGCTGGGCGCCTATGAAGGCTGTTCGCGCGCCAGGACCTGTTTCGGGCGCGCCCGGGACCACGGACCACGCTATTACGATCGCCGCCGCGGACGCTACTACTACGAGGATCCGCATTACGGGGACACTTACTGGGAGGACGGCTCGTTCCGACGCTACGGCCGCCGGGGACGACGGTACTGACGCGGCGCCGATCGCGATCCCTCGAGGCGACGAGGCGAAGATCGGCCGGCCGCGCGGGCTGCGGGCTAACCTTTTTTAACCGGCACAAGGGGGCGCATTCGCGCGCGCATTGTGATACCACCCGGTGCGGCAGCGTTGCGATCATTTCCAATAACAGGAGGCTTTATGCGCTCATCGATCCTCGTTTTTGCGGCCGGGGCCCTCGCCCTCAGCGCCTGCACGCAGTCCGGCACGGCTGAACGCTCCACGCTTTACGGCGCCGGGGCCGGCGCCGCAGCGGGCGCTGCGGCCGGCGCGATCATTTCCGGCCAGCCCGGCAAAGGCGCGGCCGCCGGCGCCGC
>CAZBOC010000408.1:0-2539 GCA_964493225.1 uncultured Caulobacterales bacterium
GGATGAGGACTGGCGGGAAGTTCTGGCGCCGATGGTGAGGGAGCTTGAAAAGGGTGATCTGCGAAATGCCTCGTAGTTGCCTCCTCGCGGCGCTGCTTGTCGTTTTTCTCGCCGCCGCGCCGGCCGGCGGCGTCGAACCGGACGAGATCCTCGACGATCCCGCTCTCGAGGCTCGCGCGCGCGACCTCTCGAAGCTGCTGCGCTGCGTGACCTGCCAGAGCGAGAATATCGACCAGTCGAACGCGCCGCTCGCGCGCGCCCTGAGGTTGCTCGTGCGCGAACGGCTGAAAGCCGGCGACAGTGATCAGGAAGTGATCGATTTCGTTGTGGCGCGATATGGCGCATACGTCCTTTTGAAGCCGCCGCTGCGCGGCGACACGGTGCTTCTCTGGGCGGGACCGGCGCTGTTCGCCCTCGCGGGGGCCGGCGTGCTGGCCGGCGTCCTCGCACGCCGGCGCGCGCCCCCGGGGCCGGCGCCCTTGAGCGCGGTCGAAGAACGCGAAGTCGAAGAGTTGCTCAAGTGATTTTCTGGCTCAGCGCGATTTTTTTCGGCGCCGTGTTCGTCTTTTACCTCGCGCCGCCGCTGTTCGCCTCCGGCGCGAGCGTCGCGGCTGACGATGACGCCGCCGGCGTCCTGAAGGCGGACCTCAAGGCCATCGCGGCGGAGGAAGCGGCCGGTCTGATCGGCGAGGCCGAGGCCGAGGAGGCGAGACTGGAGGCGAAGCGCGCGGCGCTCGCCGCTGGAAGAACCGTCGCCGCCGGCACCCGCGAGGCGAAGTCCCTGAGGCTGGCGAGCCTCGCCTTTATCGGGCTGTCGCCGCTCTTCGCGGCTGCGGTCTATTTCGCCGTAGGCGCGCCGGAGATGCTCGGCTCCCGCATCGCCGAAGGCTCTGCGGCTGTCGCCGATCCCGTTGCAGGCCCGATCGCCGGTTCCCCGGGCGAAGCCGGCGCGGCGATCGCCGCGATGGATCCCGAAGAACGCGCCGCCGCGATCGAGACCATGGTCGCCGGCCTCGCCGCGCGGCTCGAGGAGGCTCCGGAAGATGTCGAGGGCTGGAGGATGCTTGCGCGATCCTATGCGATCCTCGACAGACCGGAGGACAGCGCCGAGGCCTACCGCGCGCTCCTTCAGCGCGCGCCCGGAACCCAGGAGGACTGGCGCGGCCTTCTTGCGGCCGAGCTGGCGCTGCGCAATCGGGGCGGCGGCGAAGTCGGGGCCGTGCCGGACGTGCTCGCCGGCATGCTGCGCCGCTTCCCGAACCATCCCCTGGCCCTGTACCAACTGGGCGAGGAGAAGCTCGCGGCCGGCGCGCCGGGCGAGGCGGCCGGTCATTGGCGCGCACTGCTGGCGCAACTTCCCGAAGACGCGCCGATTCGTCCGCAACTCGAGGCGCGCATCGCCGAAGCGGAGGCGCAGGCCGGCGGCGCGGAAATTGCACCGGACCCCCCAGCGGATGAACAGGCGGAAGCCGGCGAGGGCGGCTAGCGGGCCCCGCCGCGCCGGCTGCGGCGCATTCGCGCGAGACGGCGCAATCGATTATGCTCGATACGCGCGAGGGGTCAGTTTTTTGCGAGGACCGGTGCGATGACGAGGGTACATGACAACGGCAAGGGGCCGCTCGTTTTCTTTGCGACGGCTGCGGCCTTCGTTTTTTGCGCGCAGGCGTCCGCCGAGCGCTTCAAGGCCGACAAGATCGTCTTTGAAGACGTCACGGGCGCGGTCGAGATCGTCACCAACGGCGGTGACGAAATCGACGTCGTCGTGGCGCAGGGAAAGACCTATTCGAAGGTCGAGACCGTTCTCGGCGAAGACCGCGTCTTGACGGTCAGGGGCGAGGCCTGGAAAGACGAAGAACGCCGCGACTGCTGCAACGACCGTATCCGGCGAACCGTCAATTTGCGCAAGGACCGCGCGCTATCGCAAGGGGAGGCACCGGACGATGATTTCTTTACGGATTATCCAACAATCAAGGTGACGATGCCCCGCGCCGCCGACGTCTCGTTCATTGACGCACGCATGAAGATCGCCATGGGCGACCTCGCCGGGGCCTTGAACCTGGACGCCTGCTACGCCTACGGAGAAATCGGCGACGTGGAGGAGGCCGTCATCGGCCTCGTCGCCGGCAGCCGGCTCGTCCTCGGCGACGTCGCCGCCGCCCTCGAACTCGACGTCTCCGGCGACGCCGACCTTCTTGCGGGCGACGCCGCCATGGCGGACATCGACATCGCCGGGCCGGGCGACGTGGTCGTCGGCTCGCTCGACGGGATGCTCGACATTTCGATCGCGGGGTCCGGCGCGGTCCGCGCGAGCCGTCTCGTCGGGCCCCTGACCGTCCGCATCGCCGGTTCCGGCGCGGTTGCGGTGAAGAGCGGGCGCGCCGAAGGCCTGCGCGCGACGATCGACGGCTCCGGCGGCGTGTTCTTCGAGGGCGCGGTTGTGAGGCCCGATCTGCGCCTTTTCGGGTCTGCGGAAGTGCGCATGGCGACCGTCACCGGCTCCATCAAACGCGCCGGCGGCGGAGAGGTCTATGTCGGCGAC
>CAZBOC010000409.1:0-2520 GCA_964493225.1 uncultured Caulobacterales bacterium
TCTGGATCGGGGCCCTCGTCATGAAGCTGGAGCGTCCGTCGCTGCCGATCTGGAAGGCCGTCGACGAGGGGGTCGAGATCGGTAAGAACGCCGCCTGGATGCTGGAGCAGGATTTCACGAAACTTCTGCCGCTGCCGCTTTCGGAAGTGCGCCGCAAGCTGAATTTCGCCGAGCCAAGCGTTTACAATTCCGTCCCCGACGAGGTGAAAGCGGGCCTTCTGAAGCCTCGGGTCAGGAAGACCCAGGCCGAACGCGAGGCGAAGGCCGCCGCCGGCGCGGCGGCCGTTCAGGGCTGACGCCGGTCCGGCGCCGCGCTTGGCGCGCCCGCGCCGGTCGCCTATTTACAAGCCATGCCCGAGGCCCCTCCGAACGCGGACCGTTGCCGCCTGTATCTCATCACGCCGCCCCGAATTCCCGATCTCGCTGAGTTCAATGAGCGGTTTCGGGCAAGCCTCGAAGGTGGCGACGTCGCCTGCCTTCAGTTGCGCTTGAAGGCGCCGGACGGCGGGCCGCCCGGGGATGACGAAGTCAAACGCGCCGTCGACGCGCTGTTGCCGGCCGCGCGCGACGAGAATGTCGCTCTACTGATCAATGACAGCCCGGAACTGGCCAAGGCCTGCGGCGCGGACGGCGTTCACATCGGCCAGTCCGACGCGACCTGCCGCGAGGCGCGCAGCCTTCTGGGGGACGACGCCAGCATCGGCGTGACCTGTCACGCCTCCATCGACCTTGCGTTCAGGGCCGGCGAGGACGGCGCGGACTATGTCGCGTTCGGCGCGTTTTTCCCCACCAGGACGAAAGCCGCCCCGACGCGCGCCGATCCCGAGATCCTGTCGCGGTGGAGCGAGGCGACCGTGCTGGCCTGCGTCGCGATCGGCGGGATCACGCCGGCCAACGCCGCGCCCCTCGTCGCCGCCGGCGCGGACTTCCTGGCCGTCTCCTCCGCGGTTTGGAGCGACGCGAAGGGCCCGGCCCACGCGGTCGCGGCATTTAACCGCGTCATTAACGAAGCGTTAGATGAAAGGCCGGCGCCGCGCTCTATTCCGAAGCCGGCAAATCAGCGATAATTTCGCAACAAAAAGAACCGTCCGTGAACGAGACACTATGACATTCGCGTTGCGCTCCCTGATCGCGGCCGCCTGCTTGGGCGCGGCCGGCGTCGCTCTCGCCGAGGAAAAGCCGCCCCTCGCCATCGCCTTCGAACGGCTGATGGCCGGCGACAATGCGGTCGCGCGGGGCATTGTCGAGCCGCTGGCCGCCGAGGGCGATCCGGAAGCCCAGCACATGCTCGGTTACATGGAGGAGCGCGGTCTCGGCGGGCCGAAAAACCTGAAACGCGCCCTCCAGCTTTACGCCGAAGCCGCCGCCTCCGGCTCCCAGGACGCGCAGTTCGCCCTCGGCGAGCTCGCCTTTCTCGGCGACGGCGTGAAAAAGGATTACCAGCGCGCGGCCGGCTGGTTCACGATCGCGGCGGAAAACGGCCATGTCCAGGCCAAGGTCCGGCTCGGCGTGATGCATGCGGAAGGCCTCGGCTTCGAAGCCGACCGCGAAAGGGCCGTCGCCTACTTCACGGAAGCGGCCGAACTCGGCGACGCGGGCGCGCAATACAATGTCGGCGTCGCCTATCTCGTAGGCCAGGGCGTCGAACAGAGCTACGCGAAGGCGGCGGAATGGTTCGAGAAATCGGCCGAACAGGGCAGCCCCGACGCGCAGTACAATCTGGCGCTCCTCTACGACTCCGACTTTCTCGGTCCTCCGCAGGCGGACAAGACTGCGAAATGGATGAAGGCGGCGGCCGAGAGCGGCCTGCCCGCGGCCTTCGTCGCCATGGGGCTCATGGTCCATGACGGTCGCGTCTCCGCCGACGACGGCGAAAAGGCGCGCATCGCCGCCGACTGGTTCGAGAAGGCCGCCCGCGCCGGCGACCCGCAGGGGCAATATCTCTACGCCGTGTCGATCGCGGAAGGCGACGGGCGAGACCCGGACCCGGAAGTCGCGCTTGTCTGGCTGAACCGGGCGCTGGCCCGCAGAAACGTATTGCTGCCGGAGACCCTCGAGAGCGCGACAAAGCTGAAAGCCGAGCTCGAAGAGTATATCGCTTCGACCCGCACCTTGCGCGAGTAGGCGGCCAGCCGGCGAACCCGGCGCCTGGCCGGTATTCACCTTTTGTTTCCCCCGGCGTTCGAAACGCCTAAACTCGCCGCGTGAGAGAAGTGATTCGCATTCTGGGGATCGACCCCGGCTCGACGGCGACCGGCTGGGGCGTCATTGAGCGCGCCGGCCCGCGGCTTTCCTTCGTCGCGGCGGGCGTCGCGCGGCCGGCGGCGGGCGCGGCGCGCGCGCGCCGGCTCGCGGCGATCTTTGATGCGTTGACGGATGTTCTGTGCGCCCATGGTCCTCATGAGGCGGCCGTTGAGGAGACCTTCGTGAACGCCTCGCCCCGCGACGCGCTGGTGCTGGGCCAGGCGCGGGGCGTCGCGCTTCTCGCGCCGGCGCGCGCCGGTCTCGAGGTCGCGGAAT
>CAZBOC010000410.1:0-2520 GCA_964493225.1 uncultured Caulobacterales bacterium
GCGCGGATCGATTTCAAAGACGCCGGGCGAGGTGCGCGGCACGGCGACATAATCTCCCTGTTCATCTTCCGGGACGCCTTTGGTGGTCAGAAGACGCACCAGGCCGAACAGAAAAAGCGCGCCGTAAACGACGCCGGCGAAAGCAAACAGCGCCGAAGGTCCGTATTGCGCCATCAGGCTGGAGGCGACGAACGGGCCTGCAATCGATCCGAGGCCGTAAACAAGAAGCAGACCGCCGCTGATCGCAACGAAGTCGTTTCCTTCGGCGTTGTCGTTCGCGTTCGCTGCGGAAAGTCCGAAGATCGGCATCGCGAAGACGCCATAGAGCCCGACGCTGAAGAGCAGCGCTCCCGGCGAACCGGCGCTGGTCCGGGAAAGCCATATGGCGGCCGCTCCGGCCGCCGCCGCAGTCCAGACCAGAACAACGCGCCGGTCGAGAAGGTCCGAGAGATGTCCGATCGGCCATTGCGCCAGGGCCCCGCAAACGATCGCGACGCTGATGAAAGTCGCGACCATGGCGAGGTCGAAGCCGAGGTCCTGTACGTAGATCGGCGCCATCGCCCAGAAGGCTCCGTTGGCGAGCCCGACGCCGGCCGAGCCCATGAGCGCCAGCGGCGAAACGCGCCATAGCCTCTTAAGGTCAAGCCGCGTCCTCGCGATCGGATCGGGCTGGATCGCCTTGGTCGTCGCCACCGGAACGATCGACAGACACACGAGGATTGCGGCCGTCGAAAAAAGGACGAAGCCCGCCGGCGACGCAAGCAGGAGAAGATACTGCCCGATCGTCAGGAAAGTGAGATCGACGATGCGGTACACCGCCAGCACCTTGCCGCGGATATCGTTTGTGGACTTCTCATTGATCCAGCTTTCGATGATCATGTAGAGGCCCGCGAAACAAAAGCCCGTCAACATGCGCACGCTGATCCAGACGGCTTCGGATTGGGTCAGAGCCAGCACCAAAGTGGCGGCGGCCGCCAGCGCGGCGAGTGCGCAGAATGAGCGAATGTGACCGGCTCTCGCCACCAGGGTTGGCGTCTTCAGGCATCCGGCGATGAAACCGACGAAATAGGCGGATGTTAAAAGGCCGATCAGCGGCAGCGGATAGCCTTCGATGCTGGCGCGGATCGGGACGAGCGTGTTTTGCAGCCCGTTGCCAGTCAAAAGCACGCCGGCTGAAATCAGAAGAGCGAGAAGCGAACTGACGACGCGGAGCATGGCCGCATGAAATCCTGGCGGGGCGGCGACGTCGCACGAACCTGCGCCGTCCGCCGCACGCCGCCGATCTGCGCGCGGCTTATCACGGGGCGATCGCCTGCGCCAAGGCGAATTCCGACCGGCGGGGCCGTTCTCGGGAAATCTTTTCACGGTGGCCATGATAGGGCCCGCCAGGCCCCGGGCGCATAAGTTTCCCACAATCCGCACAGTCGCGCCGCCCGATCGGTCATCGCGCCCCGACAACCCTGCGGACAATCCAAAGAAAACCCGCCGACCTGCAGCGGTCGGCGGGTTTTACGACAACATCCGGACGGCGCGTGGGCGCGCCGGCCCTCGCTTAGGAGAACTGGTGCATCGTATTATCTTCGCCGGCGGCCTTGAGAGCCGCTTCGCCGGCGAAATACTCCTTGTGGTCGTCGCCGATGTCGGAGCCCGCCATATTCTGGTGCTTCACGCAGGCGATCTTTTCGCGGATCTCCTTGCGCTGGACGCCTTTGACATATCCCAGCATCGCCGCCTCGCCGAAATATTCCCTGGCGAGATTGTCGGTCGACAGCGCGGCGGTGTGATAGGTCGGCAGCGTAATCAGGTGGTGGAAGATGCCGGCGCGGGCCGAACCGTCGCGCTGGAAGGTGCGGATCTTCTCGTCGGCCTCGGCGGCGAGGTCCGTCGCGTCGTATTCCTCGTCCATCAGACTGTCGCGGTCATAGGCCGAGACGTCCTTGCCGCTTTCCGCCCACGCATCGAAGACCTGCTGGCGGAAATTGAGCGTCCAGTTGAAGGACGGCGAATTGTTGTAGACGAGCTTGGCGTTCGGGATGACCTCGCGGATGCGGTCGACCATCGAGGCGATCTGCTCGACATGGGGTTTTTCGGTTTCGATCCAGAGGAGATCGGCGCCGTTCTGGAGCGACGTGATGCAGTCGAGGACGCAGCGGTCCGCGCCCGTGCCGGGACGGAACTGGAAAAGGTTCGAGGGCAGACGCTTCGGGCGCATCAATTTGCCGTCGCGGCGAATGACGACGTCGCCGGGTGCGATGTCGGCTTCGCAGACTTCATCGCAATCGAGAAACGCGTTGTACTGATCGCCGAGATCGCCGGGTTCCTTCGAATAAGCGATCTGTTTGGTCAGTCCCGCGCCGAGGGAGTCCGTCCGCGTGACGACGATCCCGTCTTCCACGCCGAGCTCCAGGAACGCATAGCGGCAGGCGCGGACCTTGGCGAGGAACTCTTCATGGGGAACCGTGACCTTGCCGTCCTGGTGGCCGCACTGTTTTTCGTCCGAGACCTGATTTTCGATCTGCA
>CAZBOC010000411.1:0-2502 GCA_964493225.1 uncultured Caulobacterales bacterium
TACGAGTTTGTAACCGGGGTCGGATATCAGGGGCGTTCCGGCGTCGGAGACGAGACAGATCGCGTCGCCGCCCTTGAGCCGCTCCAGGATCGCCGGCCTGACGGCCGACGCGTTATGGTCGTGGTACGGCCGGAGCGGCGTTTCGATCCCGTAAGCGGCGCACAGCCTTCCGGGTTTGCGCGTGTCCTCGCAGAGAATCGCGTCGGCCGCCTTCATGGTTTCAACGGCGCGGCAGGTGATGTCCTTCAGGTTGCCGATCGGGGTCGCGGTCACATAAAGGCCCGGTTCAAGTGTCATGAAATACTGCTACACGGAGCTGTATCGAACGTCACGGAGCGGCGATCGCATTTGCGCTTCAGGGCCGGCGACGGTTAATTTTCACCGCGACGGCGAGGGTGGCGACACATTCGAGGGCAAGGGCAAGAGCAAGGGGTTTTTCAGATGGGGCGCGTGGTTTTCGGTTTTCAGGCGATAGCGGCGGCGTGCGGCAAACTCGGGCTCGCGGCCGGACTGATGGCTGTTGCGGCGTGTTCTTCCGGCGCCGCGCCGCGCGGGCCAATCATCGCCCGGCCCGCTGAACCCGCCGTCGAGCGCGAGCGGCCGGCGCCGGAGGAGCGCGCTGACCGGGGAGAGCCGCGAAGTTACGATCGCCGCGCCTTCGTCGACCCCCTGCACATGCAGAACGAAGAGCCGGTTCGCGTGGCTCTGCTGCTGCCCTTCACGGCGAACCGGGAAGCTGTCCAGCGCGTCGCCTCGTCCATGTTTGACGCGGCCCAGCTCGCAGCGTTCGAGGCCGGGGACGAGCGCTTCCTCCTGATCCCGAAGGATACGAAGGGCACGGCGGAAGGCGCGGAGGCCGCGGTCCGCTCCGCGCTCGCGAACGGCGCGGAGATCGTGCTCGGGCCGCTGTTTTCGGAATCGGTCGTGGCCGTCGCGCCGATCGCGAAGGCCGCCGGCGCGCCCGTCATCGCCTTTTCCTCCGACGTCGAGGTCGGCGGCGACGGCGTCTATCTCCTGAGCTTTCCCCCTGAAATCGAGATCGCCAGGGTTACGGACTACGCCGTGCGCCAGGGGCTCCTGCGTTTTGGTCTGCTCGCGCCCGCGACCAATTACGGCGAGCGGGTCTCCTCGTCTTTTTCCGAGGAGATCTACGCCCGCGGCGCGACTCTCGTCCACGAAGAACGCTATATTCAGAACCCCGACGAAATGCTCGCCCCGGCGAAGCGGCTCGCGCGCTACTCCAAGGAAGTCATTCCGCAGGAGATGCGCCACGATTACGATCCCGACAATCCGTCCGCCTCCGGCTCGGACCTCGGCGCCACCCAGGGTTACCAGGCCGTGCTGATGCCGGAGCAGGGGACGCTCCTGCGCGCCCTTGCGCCGCTCCTTCCCTATTACAACGTCAACATCAACCAGATTAAACTTCTCGGCGTCTCCTCATGGAACAATCCGGGCCTTACGCGGGAGCCTGCGCTCAGGGGCGGATGGTTCGCCGCGCCCGATCCGGAGATCGCGAGCGGCTTCAAGGAGCGCTATCGCGCGACCTTCGGAGAGACGCCGCCTCGCCTCGCCTCGCTCAGCTACGACGCGACGCTTCTCGCCGCGCGCCTCGCGCAAGGCTCCTCGCGCAACCGCTTCGACGCGCGGCTCATAACCGACCGCAACGGCTATTTCGGGGCCGACGGGCTTTTCCGCCTCAATGCCGACGGCACGATCGAGCGGGGGCTTGCGATCCTGGAAATCCAGCCCGGCGGCATCACCACGGTCGACCCCGCGCCGCGCAGCTTCCCGGTCTCCTTCTGAACGGCCGGCGTCCCTTGTTTGCGGCTCACGTCAGGAGATAGCCGAGGACGGCGTTGAGGACGCGCCGCCCCCGGCGCGTCGCAGCGATCCGGGCCGGCTCCAGAACGATGAGCCCTTCATCGACGAGGGCGTCAAGGCGGGCGCGCCGCGCCTCCAGCGCCTCGCGAAGATCGTCCGTGACCGGACAGCCGTCAACAAGACGCAGGCCCATCGTCAGCCGTTCCTCCAGCCAGGCGGTTTCGCTCAAGGCGTCTTCCACGACCAGCCCGGCGCCGGTTTCAGTTACGCGCGCGAGATAGTCCGCCGGGGCCCGCGCCGTTTCCGTCGCGACGCGCGCGCCGTTCAGGGTGAACCGACCATGGGCGCCGGGCCCGACGCCGATGTAATCCTCCTGGCGCCAATAGATGAGATTGTGGGCGGAAGCCGCGCCGGGCTTTGCGTGGTTCGAAATCTCGTAGGCGGGAACGCCTGCGGCTTCGGTCGTCTCCTGGGTCAGATCGAAAAGATCCGCCGCGAGGCCTTCTTCCGGCGGGCGCCAGACCCCGCGCGCCACGGCCCGCTCAAAGGCCGTGCCCCGTTCGACCGTGAGCTGATAGAGCGACAAATGCGCCGGCCCGAGGGCGAGCGCCTCGCCGAGTTCGTCCCGCCAGTCATCGAGGGATTGTCCGGGCCGCGCGTAAATCAGATCGAAGGTCGTGC
>CAZBOC010000412.1:0-2480 GCA_964493225.1 uncultured Caulobacterales bacterium
GGCGACGGAAATCGCCAAGGCCGCCCACAAGAACGGGACGACTTTGCGCGAGGAAGCCGTTCGCCTCGGCCATGTTTCGGCGGAGGATTATGACCGGATCGTACGTCCGGAGAATATGATCGCCCCGCAATAGCAGCGCCTTATTGGCAATTGGACCGTTTCTTGCTGAACTCCGTGCGACGGCCGGCCCCCGGGGGGTCCGCCGCGATGGGTGAACCAGTTTCAGGGGTAGTCAGATCATGGCCGACGCCAAATCACCGAGCCAGACGCGTCTCGCGCTCGCGCAATTCATTTTCTCGCAGAACATCGACGTGGAAACGCTCTACAAGGCGATCGGCGCCGATATCGCTGAATGCGACGCCGAAGCCGTTTCGCACATGGCCGGCATTATCGACGGCGTCACGCTCGCGACTTCAAAGATCCGCGCCCACGGGCTCGACAACTGGTCGAAAAACTAGCCGCCTGACGATCCTCTCCTCCGCATACGGAGCGGGGCGTCAGCGCTCGCGCCGCATGGCTCCGCGCCCGTCGCGCGAGAATTCTCGCGGCGCCGGGACGTGATGCGCAAGCGTTCCATAACGATCAAGGGTCACCGCACCAGCGTCGCCCTCGAGCCGGCTTTCTGGACCGCGCTTGAGGGAGCGGCCGAAGAGGCGGGCCGCAGCCTCGCCGACCTCGTCGCCGAAATCGACCGAGAACGTCTTGCAGAGACGCCTCAGCCGGGTCTCGCATCGGCCCTGCGCGTTTTCGTCCTGACGCGGCTCGTCGGGGCCGGGTCAGCCGTTCGCGACAAGGCCGACGGCGGGACGGCCGAGGACTAGCTGTCCATAGAGGCGATTGATTTCCTCCGCATAGCCGCGCATCAGCGGGCGCACCTGTTCGAAACGCTCGACCTCGGCCGCTCGGGCGATGAGCGCAGCGAAACGCGGGCGCACCGGCGCCTGCTGGGGATCGCACCAGCGCGCGAGGGCCCTTACCGTTGCTATCCGCAACCAGAAGGCCCGCGCCGTCTTCAGCGTCGCCGCGACGTCCGAGCCGAGGCAATCGGAACGCACCAGCATGTCGAGGGCCGCGTCCACATCGCCGGTTTGCACGCCGGGATGGGCGCCGGCGTTGCGGTAGACAAGGGTCGAGATGATCAGTTCGACGTCGGCGAGGCCGCCGGCGATGCGGCCCGCGTCCCACTCGGAGACGGCCCGCTCGCGGCGCATCTGCTGGGCGCGGGCGCGGTCGAGATCGCGGCACAGCATGTCGGCCCGGCGCGCATTGGCGACCGCGCTGCGCAGCGCTTCCGCCGCCGGCGCGCGGGCCTCCTCCGCCCCCGCGATGACGCGGGCGCGAGCGAGCAGGATCTGATCCTTCGCTACAGCCTCGGACCGGATGAAGCTGCTTATGGCGGCGAGGTCCGGGGTCAGACGACCGGCGACGCCGCCGGGGCGATGGGAGGTTTCGGGCGCGAAGGCGAACGGGCCCTCGTCGAGACCGTGCAGCGCATCGATAAAGTTCCGAGCGGCCTCCTCCTGCGCCTGCGTGGCGATGCCGGTCGCGATGAAGCCGAAAAGGCTCGCCGCACCGGGAAGGCCTTTCATCGGCGCGTCGAAGACATGCAGCGCGAGATCCCCGGCGGCGTCGCCGTCGACAACGGCGGCGAACACCCGTTCGAGCGTCGCGTCATGTATGGCGGCGAAGGTCGCGGCTGCGACGCCGAACGAGATTTCTCCGAAGGCGGCGCATTTGGCGATGCGCGCGATATTGTCCCGCCGCCATTCGGCGATGTCGGCGACGCAGGCGCCGTTCGCGGGCGGGGCGTTGCGGGTCATCCACTCATCCGCCGAGCGGGGCGTCTCCAGCCCGCTGCGCGTCAGGAGGAACGCAACGCCCTCCTCGGTGCGCGTCAGCGGGGCGACCGCCTGGCCGAACGCGCCGAGCGTGTCGACAAGCGCGCGCCTGAGGCCGTTCTCTTCGCCGGCGACCGCGAAGATCTTGTGCTCGCGGGTCGCCTTCGCCATCATGTTGTCGAAAAGCATGACGGCTTCGTCCGGATGCTGTGTTTCGCCGAAAGCGGTTAGAAGCCCCGGCGCGATCGACGAGAAGCGCCGCTCTTGCTCGCAGGCGGCGAGCCCCGCCCAGCCGTCGACGACGCGCGACAGGAAGACGCCGTCCGAAAATCCCAGGTCCTCCAGCTTGTCGATATCGTCCGGGTCGTCCGCCGTCGGCTTGTAGCGGTCGAATTCAGCCCGGGGGCCCTCCAGAAGAAGCGGAAAGGCGGCCTCGGCGTCCGCGACGGCGCCCTGAAGGACCCGTTCGAGCGCGCTGAAATCGGTGAAACCGGAGATCGCGGCTATCGCGCTGCGTTCTTCGTCTGTACACGGCGTGAAAGCGGACCGCCCGCTCATCAGCTGGACGAACGAGGCGAAGCTCTGCGCGAACTCCGCCCCGGCGGCGAGGCGCGCGCATTGCGCGGCGGGCAGAACGCCCGA
>CAZBOC010000413.1:0-2444 GCA_964493225.1 uncultured Caulobacterales bacterium
CATACGCCTCAAGGCAGACGTCACGCCAGAGCATGGGGTTCATCTCGCTGTCGGACAGCTTCTGGGCGAGGCGATAGGAGAGCGCCGCCTCGAACGTGTCGTGGTTGAGAAGCGTCGCATGGAGAAAACTGGCGAGGCCGGGCTCGGACGTCGCGGCGGCGGCCGCCTCGACGCGCATGCGCGGCCAGGTCTGATCGGTGCTCAGTTTGACGATGTCAGCGCTCTCAGGCGCCTTGGCGGTTTGGGACATGGGCTTCTCCCTCAGCGTACGGTCGAACTTGCGCTCAGCCGATCGTTTCCAGAATCACTCTGCAAATGGGCGCCGGGAACGCGCCCCGCAAGGCTTTCTCCTTCGCCGTCAATACCATGACGACAGTTAGCGAGTCGCGGATTTCGCCGCCAATGACGCAGTCGTGAAGCTCGCCGAAGGACATCGTCCTGTGATCGAGGATTTCCGTCGGGTCCGGCGCCGCCGGACCGGGGGAGAGGTCGGCCGCAAGAAAACAGATCGCCCGTTCGTCCGTCACCGAATTGGAGATGTCGAAAGCGGCGAGGTCGAACCAACTCGCCGCGATAAAGCCGGTTTCTTCCGCGAGCTCGCGCTTGGCGGTCGCCAGCGGGTCCTCGTCAGGCGGCCCGCCGCCCTCCGGCAACTCCCAGCTATAGGCGTCGAAAGGAAACCGGTGCTGTCCGACGAGGGGCACGCGGCCTCGCCCGTCAATGGGCAATACGCCGACCGCGCGGTTCTTGAAATGGACGACCCCGTATTCGCCCGGCGATCCATCAGGCCGCCTGACCTTGTGATCAGTAATTCTGATCCACGGATTTTCGAACGCGACGCGCGCGTCTTCGACGGTCCATGGACCGTTGGCGTAGGGGAACGGAACTTTCACTGCGCGTCGGCCTCATTTTCGGCCCCGACTTCCCGCACTGGAATCGGCAGCTGGCAGATGTCGACATGGTCGGGCCGATGGTAGAAGAACGCCTCCGACCGGTTTCGCCGCGCCTCCACATAGGCTCTGAAGGTCTCCGTTCCCTCACGGAGAATTTCAAGCTCGGTCCGCTCGGCCACCGGCAGGTCGGCGGCGACCCGGATGCGCGCGATGGTTTCGCCCAGATCGTCGTCCGGCTTTTCCGGCGGCGACAGACGGCGCAGCGCCTGGAGATGCTCCATGCCCTGCACGACCTGTCCGAAGACGGAAAGATTCCGGTCGAGATAGCGCTGCGGCTGGAGCGTTACGTAAAACTCCGTACCGCCCGTGTCTCGCGCGACGTCGCGGGCCATCGCCGCCGCGCCCGCGCAATGGAGCCGCCAGATGCGCCCGGCCGCCTCGTCGACGCCCACCGGCGCGCCGTTGACAAATCCGACGGCGTCCGCGTAGCCGTCCGCGTCTTTCAGGAACGCAACCTCGCCCCCGTCACTCAGCGGTTCGTCGAATTCGGCCGGAATCCTCTCGGCGGCCTCGCCGAGGTCCCGGGGCGCGCGCACGTCGCTGAGCCCCGCCTGCGCGACGAAACCGTCGATGACGCGATAGAAGGAAAGGCCGTCATAGAATTTCGCCCGCGCCAGCGCCTTGATCTGGCGGACATGCCCCGGCGCCAGGCCCGCCGAGAGGTCGACCACCACGCGCCCGCGCTCCAGGTCGATGTAAAGCGTCTCTTCCGGCTCGATGCGGCGCCAGTCCTGCGCCGTCGACGCGGCGAGGATTTCCGCTGAGGTGGGCGCGCCTTCGAGCGGATCAGCGAGCACGTCGGAAAACGCCGCCGCGCCCAGCAGAAGCGCTGGTATCATCCCGCGCCAGAGCATCGCCCCTCCTTTCAGCCCCGTCCCCGATAGGCCGGAACGCCCTGTTCCGGCAGCCACAGTCCCGCAGGCGGCTCGCTTCCGCCGCCGATCTCGCGATTAGGCGGAAGTGGCCGTCGTGCTGGTGCGGAATTGGCTCCAGAACGTCGCCAGCAAGACGATCACCGCCACGTTGATGACCGACTGGAAGCCCACCTGGCCGAGGGTGACGTTGCCGATGCCGAAGTAGATATAGACCGCATATGCTATCCCGAACGCCTGTTCGGCAATGGCGACCCAAAGCACCCGAATGTAACGGACAGGGTCCACGAGCGCGATCGCGTAGACCAGTGCCAACAGAAGCATCACCATGCCGTACTGTGTGCTGAGGGCCAGCATGTCGCCGGTCCATCCGCCCTCTGGGCTCCAGCCGCTGAGGCGGGCGCCCGTGTCCGGCAAAAACGTGGCGAGCACGCCGAATGCGAGGTGCCATGCGACCCAGATGCCCAGCAGGATCTGCAGTGCTGCCCTAGAAAACATTGCCAAGCTCCGTGTTAATCCTGACCGAAGCACTGAAGTAACGCCCGTAACCCGCTAGACCAATACCCTATCCGCACTTATCATCCTGATCGAAGTGGACTTCCCCCGGTTTCGTAGACGG
>CAZBOC010000414.1:0-2432 GCA_964493225.1 uncultured Caulobacterales bacterium
ACGAAGCGGTCGCGTTCGGCGCGCACCCGGGTCATCACCGCCGCGCCGTCCACGTCGACCGGTCCGGTCCGCGCGCCGAACGCCTCAAGCCGCCCCGCCGCATGGACCGCCTCGGCCGGAGCGATCAGCAGTTTCGACGGCATGCAGCCGACCCTCGCGCAGGTCGTCCCGAGCGGGCCGCCGTCGATCAGGAGCACTTTATCCGTATGCTTCCTGACTTCGCGATAGGCGCTCATGCCCGCCGTGCCCGCGCCGATGATCGCCACGTCGCATTGAAGATCCGCCATTGTCACGCTCCGAAAGTCCCTCGTTTCATCGCCTAAGCGGCCCGCCCGCGTCAACGCTCGTCAGGGCCCGGCGCGCCTTGGACTTGCCGATGCGCGGTCTTTCCTTCTGCGATCAACGCTACGCCCCGATCCGTCGCGCGCTCAACGCCCGTCAGACCCGATCAGCGACGCCAACGGACGCCATCACGGCGGCATGACGGCTGCAGCGCGCTCCAGTGTCCTACGTCACAAAGAGGCCTTCGCGCGCGCGCTACATTTTCATTGGAAGATGGAGGACGACCATGCGTTGGACGATCAGAACTTTTTTGAAGAGCCGTTCGCTCGCCGAGGGAGGGTTCGGCGCGGAGCTTTTTCGGCTTCTCGCCGCGGCGGCGCTCCTCGCCGCCGGATGCGTCACCTTCGCGAGGGCCCAACCCGCCGAGCCTGGCGGGGGTGATCCGTTTTTCCTCGAGGCGGGTCAGTCCGCCTATGTCGAGGAGGTGTTCGTCGGGGGCGGGCCTGTCACCGTGAGGGCGGCGGGTCTCGGACATCTCGGCTGCGACACCGATATCGAGATTTATGACGAATACGGCGCGCTGGTCGCGCAAGCCGTTTCGTTCGCGGATGAAGAAGCCGTCGTCTTCACGCCAGCCGCGACAGGCCTCTTCACAATTCGCGTGATCAACTCCGGCGACCACGCCAACAGGGTCGTCGTTTTCGGCGGCTGAGGCGGCGCTGTTTGCGGTCCCGCCTCGGGCTGGAGCGGGTAGCGGGAATCGAACCCGCATCCTCAGCTTGGAAGGCTGCTGCACTACCATTGTGCTATACCCGCATCGCCGGCCCGCCTTGATAGCACGGTCGCCCGGGGAAGCAAGCGCGGGCCGCGGCGGGGGACGCGCGCCGGCCGGCGCTAGTCCAGTGAACACACCATGATGTGGGGATCGAAAACCGCGCCGACGAGAAGTTTCCCGCCATGGGCGGCGCCGACGCTGGAAGCGTTGATGACGCCCGTTTCGTCGAAGAAGACGTCCTCGCGGACGCCGGTCGCCGGGTCGACCTTGACGACATGGGACGGCGAAATCTCCTTTGCGTCGCGAGCATGCCCCTTGAGCATGAGCGGGCGCGGATGGCCGCCGATCCACAAGACCCCGTCGGCGTCGACATCGATATTGTCCGGCGCGGTGTTCACCTTGTAAGCGCCTTTTTTCGTCAGCGTATTCGTCGCCCCGTCCCGGTCATAGATTACGATCCGGCGCTTCAGGAGTTCGGCGACGTAGATCGTCCGGCCGTCCGGAGACTGATTAACGCCGTTGGCGTAGGCGAGTCCCCTGGCGGCGAAGTCGCCGCCTTCGCCGTCGAAATAGACGATGCTGGTGAGCGGCAACCACAAATAGAGTTCGGCGAGCGCCATCAGACCGCGATCGTAGCGGCGATCATTCGTGGCGTAAAATTGCCGCGGCCCCACGGCGACGACGTCGTTCGGCGAATACATCGCATCGAAGGAGACGCTCTCGACATGCGTCAGCTGGTGGTCGGCGTCGATATCGAAAATCTCGACGATTTCCTCGCCGGACGGCGGATGATTGACGACGAAGAGCCGGCGTTCTCCGTCAGCCCCGCGCCAGAGATCGATCCCGTGGGGAAGAAAACCCTCGTTCCAGCCCGGCGGCGATACTCGCGTCGCGCTGGCCGGATCGGCGAGGTCGACGAGAAAAACGCCGCCGCTCGGCGAAGGTCCGTCGGACCTTCGCCCATGGTACCAGGCGCGCCGGTCGCCCGCGGCCACAAAGGCGACGTCGCGTTCGCGATCGATCGCAATGTCCTCTGTGCCCGGAGCGATATAGAGTGCGTCGCAGCGATCGACGAGGCGCTGCTCGTAACTGTCGAGGACGCCGGATAAGGGAACGAGTCCTGGGGCGACCCTCGCCGCCGCGAGCGCTGCGACGAGCAATGCGGCTCCAAAGACGACTCTCACCTTCTCCGTCTCCCCATGGTCGCCGCCGTCGGCCGCGCGCGCGAAAGACGCTCCGGATGGCCGTCGCTGTCCCTAAAGCGAGCGCGCGATCAGGAGCTTCATGATCTCGTTCGTGCCGCCATAGATCCGCTGCACGCGGGCGTCCGCATACATGCGGCTGATCGGATATTCGTCCATATAACCGTAGCCGC
>CAZBOC010000415.1:0-2393 GCA_964493225.1 uncultured Caulobacterales bacterium
AGATTTCCCAGTGGGAGCCGATGGCGTGCTGCTGGCCGTGGGAGCCGATCGCGCCGTAGCCGCCTTCGGCGATGACGTCGGCCATCCCTTGAGCGACCAGCGGGAAACTGTAATCGGTGGCGGGACGTTTGATCGGTCTGCGCGTCGGCGGGACCAGATGGCGCCAGGGCAGCCAGCGGCGCTGTTTCGCGTCCTTCCAGACATCGGACTGCGTCCAGAAATACTCCTCGTTCCACGCCGCCGGCCCTCCCACGACGAAAGTCGGTGAATAGACCGTCTTCGCCTCGCCGAAGAATTTCGCCGCGTCGGAATAGATCGGCATGTAGCTCAAGGGATGCTCGAAGGCGGTCTGGCCGTCCATGATCATGCCGAGATTATAGGCGAGATCGGAGCCTTCCGAGGTCACCATCAGCCCCTCTTTTCGCGCGATATCGCTGACCCACTGGCGCTGGTCGCGGCGACCCTGGAGATATTGCTTGATCGAGACGGCGCCCCAGGATTTCAGGCGCTCGATGTTCTCCTCGGCGACATCGTAGCTCGTGAGCAGGTTCTGGCGAGCCGATGCCCTGTTGTAGAGCGGGTCGCCCGTCGAATAGGTCCGTGGGCCAATCATGACGCCGGCGTCGATCATTTCCGCGGCCGAAAAGACGTTCTGCGACCACATGGAGTTGTCGAGCCCGGTCGTCACGCCATAGGCGAGATAGGAGGCGTTCTCATAGCCGCGCACCGGCATCAGGCCGTTATACTGACGATAATGGTGGGCGTGCATGTCGACGAAACCGGGAATGATCGTCTTGCCGGCCGCGTCGATCACGCGGGCCCCCGCCGGCGTCTCGCAGGTCCCGACGCAGGCGATGCGAGCGCCGTCGACGACGACGGTTCCCTTGTCGATGACCTCGCGGTCCTTCAGCGTGACGATCCGGGCGTTCGTCAGCGCGATGCGGCCCTCGGGGATGTCGCGCGGAACGCTGAGCGTGATCTTCGCGCTTTCGGTTTCGTCCGTCTCAAGATTATGTACGTAGTACATGTTGGAGGAATTGAACTCGACGCGCGTCGCGTCCCGCCAGTTCGGATAAAGCCCGCCGGTCTTGGAGAGCTGGCGGACCGGCAGGAGGCCCTTCTTATCGGCCTTGCTGATCAGGATCGGCCTGGCGCCGGCGCGTCCATAGGGGAAGGGCGAGAGATAGACGTTGTCGCCTTCGAGAAACGCGATATGGCCGCCGTCGGGGGCGATCGCGGCCTCGTCGGCGAAGTCGAAGCGCGCATGGACGCGCGGCGCGTCGAGCGAGGGCTCGGGCGCGACGGAGACAAGCTCGGAGAACGGGCTCGCGCCATTGTCGCCCTCGGCCTGGGGCGCGCCGCGCAGGAAGAAGACCCGCCCGTCCGGCCCGTAATGGGGGCGCGGCAATTGCTGGCGCTGGCCGCCGAAATCGCGCGCATAGTCGACATTGCCGACGACGGTCGAAGCCCCGCCGGCGGCGGGGGTCCGGACGATCTCCCAGAAGGCGTTGTTGGAGACGTCGCGCCCGCGGGCCGTCGCGTTCGAGCCTCGCGCGAAGACGATCTCCGAGCCGTCCGGGCTCCAGTCGGGATGGATATATTCGCCGGGCGCGGAGGAAAGTTTCGTCGGCGCGCCGCCGGTCGCCGGGATCGTCCAGAGGGCGCCGCGCTCTGTGTCATGCCAGCTTGTGAAGGCGAGGCGGTCGCCGTCGGGCGACCAGGCCGGCGCGAATTCGAGGAGATCGTCGTCCGTGTCCGTCAGGCGCTTCGGCGCGCCGCCGGGCAGGTCCTGGACCCAGATCTTGCCGACGGCCTGGAAGGCGAGGCGCTCGCCGTCCGGCGAGGCCGCGGCCCAGCGGATGAACTTCGCCTCGAAGGGCGCGTCGGTGATGCGGAACGGCTTGTAGGCCTGTTCGGAAATCGTGCGGTTGACGCGCGCCTTGAACGGGATCGTCGCAACGGCGCCCGAGGCGACGTCGACCCGGCGCAGCTTGCCGCCCTGGGCGATGACGATGGCGGCGCCGTCGGGCGTGAAGGAATAGCCCGGAAAGACGCGCAGGGTCTTCATGCCCTCGATCATGTCCTGTTCGGCGGGATCCATGAGGATGCGTTCCGCGCCGGTTGCAAGATCGCGCAGCCAGAGCGCCGTGCGCGGGCCGAACTGATGCCCCTTGTGGGATATCGTGCCGTCCGGGATCCGCCGGATGAACGCCATCAGATCGCCGTTCGGCGACAGGACGGGCGCGGCCGCGCCGCCGCTGGAGGCGCGCCGCTGCTGGGCGTTGGTCCCGAGGCTTTCGGAGAAGATCTCGCCCGTGGCGAGATCGAGACGCCGGATCTGCATGTCGCCGGAAAGGGCGTCGCGCCGGCCTGACGGAACGCGCGCGCCGGCG
>CAZBOC010000416.1:0-2381 GCA_964493225.1 uncultured Caulobacterales bacterium
CTACGCACTTTATGTGATGTTCGCCGCCCGGGAGGATCAGGCCGCCGAGACCCATGCGGCCCAGGCGACGGATGACGAGCATCCCGGCCTCATCGGCGCGCTCGCCCCGCCCTTGGGGCTCATCTTGGCGGTCTTGGGATCGATCCTCGCCGGCGCCGCGACGCCGACCGAGGCCGCCAGCGTCGGCGCGCTGGGCGCGGCGCTCATCGCAGGCGCGCGACTGCGCGGCGCCGACGGCGATCGCGCCGGCAACCTCGCCGTCTATTCCTCCGCGCTCGCGCTTCTGGGCCTCGCCGTGCTGACGACGGCCCTCGACCTGCGGCTCGGCCGCGAAAGCGTCAGCATTCCCGAAGGGGCGGGCATCGCCGCCGCGATCGCCCTGTGCGCCCTTTTCCCCTGGGGCGTCTGGGTCAGCTTTCAGCGGCTGGCCAAGGAAAAGGCGCTCTCCGCCATCGCCGACCAGACCGCGCGGGTGACGACGATGGTCTTCACGATCCTGATCGGGGCGGCGCTTTTCTCGCTCGTTTTTCGCGGTCTCGGCGGGGACGAGACGGTGCGCCGCGCGCTGGAGGCGGCGCCGGGGGGGCTGGCGGGCGCGGTCATGACGGTGATGCTCGTCATGTTCGTGCTCGGATTTTTCCTCGACTTCATTGAGATCACCCTCGTGGTGGTGCCGCTCGTCGGCCCGCCGCTCCTCGCCCTCGGGCTGGACCCGGTCTGGCTCGGCGTCATGATGGCGATCAATTTGCAGACGTCGTTTCTGACGCCGCCCTTCGGCTTCGCGCTCTTTTACCTGCGCGGCGTGGCGCCGGACGCGGTGAAGACCGCCGACATCTATCGCGGCGCGATCCCCTTCATCGCAATCCAGGTGCTCGCCCTTTCGCTGATTGCAGCCTTTCCGGCGCTCGCGACCTGGCTGCCCGGCGTCCTTTACGACTGACGCGCGAGCGCCCCGCGGCTACGGCCTGACCACGACGCCTTCCGAGGGCGCCATGCGCCCGTCCCTCACATCGGCGTAAACCGGCTCGAGAGCTTCCAGCCCGGCGATTTCGCGCAGCGTCATCCAGGAACGGCTCTTCTCCGCCGCCGCGCGCCAGAATGCCAGGGCCTTGCTTTCAAAGACGCCGGCTCCCCAATCGCCGGCGCGCTTCTGGATGTGGCCGGGGGCGAAGAACATCGCGCTCCGGTCACGGATGAAGCCGTCCTCCATTTCATTTTCGTCCCAATGGGTCAGGCCAACGTTTGACGTGTACGTCATTTTTTCCCCAAGACGCCTGTGGAGGGCGGCGAGAACCGCGCCGTTTCCGGACATGTCGACGATGGCGGTCGGCCTGCCGGCGTCGATCGTCTCGAGCACGTCATAGGTCGCAACCGAATCGTAAAGGCCGAGACTTTCCACGAAGCCGCGGTTTCTCGCCGATGTCAGCGCGATCGCCATCGGCGCCGCGTCATCGTCCGCAAGCGCATAGGCGAGGCCGATCCCGGTCTTGCTCGACGCGCTGACGATGACGATCTGCTCCGCGCCGAACCACTTGTTGTCGCCGAGAAAATCGTAAAGGCAGTAAGACGTCGCATAGAGCGGGTAGAGCGCCATGCGGTCGTCGTCGAAGTCCGGATCGTAACCGGGCTCGGCCCTGACGCGCGCATAGCCGTTATAGACCGGCGGCAATTCAGCCCGGTGCGGCGCCCCGTCGACAAGGCGCGTCGGCTTCACATTGACAGGCGTTATTCTCAGATGCGTTCCCATCGGAAAATAACCATAAAGACGATCGCCGACGGGAACCTCCGCGCAATTCGACGCGACGACGTCGGCGAAGCCCCAGACCGGGATCACGCCCCACCCCTCTTCGGCGGGGAAAAACTTCCAGTATCCGATCCGCTCGCCGACGACCGCATAGGTGACGTTGTTGGCGGTGAGCGCGAAACGCTCGATCCGCAGCAGGATCTCGCCGTCGCCGATTTCGGGCGTCGGGTCGTTGACGATGCGAACGTCGCCGATATTGGATTTGTGAACCTGGAATTCGCCCATGGGGACCTCGTTGTCATCGACAGCGCTGTCCTACACCGCCCCGGTTGACGATAGGAAGGTCGGAGTGCAGTGCGCCTGCGCGCCGAAAACCGTTGCCGCTACAGCGGCTCTCTGCGAAACTGCGGCGGTTGGCGCAGGATGGGAAGGTGCGCGCCTATGTCTTCTACGCGACGGACCGTTTTGATTACCTCGGGCGCGGCAGTCCTTGTCGCGGGGGCGGGATGGGCGCTGACGCGGTCTCCGCGCGCGGCGCGGGCGCCCTGGCGCGCGGCGGGAGAGAGCCTCGGTGATCCGCGGCTCGACTGCCTCGCCTTCGCGGTCCTGGCCCCGAACCCGCACAATATGCAGCCCT
>CAZBOC010000417.1:0-2375 GCA_964493225.1 uncultured Caulobacterales bacterium
CGGCGAGGTCGAATTCCCGCGTGACGTCGTCCGCCCGGTCGCGGTCTTCGAGATCACCGACGTTTCTGAAGGCGAAATAGCCGGCGGCGCTGGCGATCGCGACGGCGACGAACAGCCCGAACAGCATGCCGATGAAAATGCGCATGAATCCCTCCCGAATCCCCGGCGAGTATGTAACGGCTGAGCGGCGCGGGGTCCATGGCGCCCGCCGCAGGGCGCGCTCGGCTGGTCGCGTCCGGTTTCGGGCGCGCGCTGCGCGCAGCGGT
This sequence comes from uncultured Caulobacterales bacterium, assembly GCA_964493225.1. Taxonomy (GTDB): domain Bacteria; phylum Pseudomonadota; class Alphaproteobacteria; order Caulobacterales; family Parvularculaceae; genus JAJFFW01. Next base: position 267 of record CAZBOC010000417.1, read on the forward strand.
CGCGTTTGAAGAAAAACCCACTGCCGTCAACGCCTTGGCGGGAGGTTCGGGGCCGTCGTTTGCGTTAAGGCTTCTTTAAGGATTGACTCTTGCGCGAAGAGAACAAATCATGAACTTATGAGAGATTTTGTTCTCCCCGAAGGCGGCTTCCGCCTGTCCTCCGATCCCGGCCCCCCGGAGCCTGGCGCGTCGTCGCGGGAAGGGCCGGGGCAGGTTTCGCCGGCCTTTCCCTTCGGCCTCGGGGAGGCGGACCTGCACGAGGTCTGCGAGGCGGCCTATGGCGACCACGCCGCGGCGGCGGGTTTTGTGCTGGCTTGCGCGCGCCCGCGCAAGGGCGCGGTCCTGTGGGTTTGCGAGCGGATGCTGGCGCGCGAGCGCGGGCGTTTGTTCGAGGCGGGGATCGGCGCGTTTTGCGCAAGCCCGCCTTCGCTCATTCATGTCGGCGCCGCGACGACGCCCGAGACCCTGTGGGTCGTTGAAGAAGCCGCGCGATCCGGCGCCGTCAGCCTTGTCGTCGCCGAGGCGCGGGATGCGGATTTCACGGCGACGCGCCGCCTGCGGCTCGCATCGCTGAACGCCGGAACGCCGGTTATTTTGCTGATGCCCCATGCCCGCGAGGGCGCGAGCGCGGCGGCGGCCCGCTGGCGCGTCGCCCCGCGCGCCTCGCGTGCGAACGCTTTCGACGCGCGCGCCCCGGGGGCCCTTCGCTGGCGCGCGACCCTCGAGCGATCGCGGCGCGCCCCGCAATTTTCAGGAAAAACCTTCGACATCGAGATCGACGATGAAACGCTATCTCTCAATCTGGCTCCCGGACTGGCCGCTGACCCGGTTGCGCCGCCTGCGGAAGACCTCGCAGACGCCCGCCGCGCCGGCTAGGCCCTTCGTCCTCGTCGAGGCGGGCGTCCATGGGTTGACGGTTGCGGCGGCGAACGCGCCCGCCCGCGCCCTCGGCGTTTGCGAGGGCTTGCGCTTTTCCGACGCCAAGGCGCGCGCGCCGGACCTCGCCTCGGAGGAGATCGACCGCGCCGCCGATGCGCGCGCGCTGAAGAAACTCTGCGAATGGACGGTGCGCATCGCGCCGGTTTTCGCCGTCGACGGGCGCGACGGGTTGATGCTCGAGACGACGGGCTGCGCCCATCTTTTCGGCGGAGAGGAGGGCCTTCTTGAAACAGCCCGGGCGCTTCTGGCCCGCAATGGGATCCCCGCGCAACTGGCGCTCGCCGGAACGCCGGGCGCCGCCCACGCGCTCGCCCGCCACAGGCCCGGCGAAATCCTCGTGAACGGCGCGGAAGAAGAGGGCCTCGCCGCGCTGCCCGTCGCGGGCTTGCGCCTGTCGGAAGACGCGCAAGCGCTCCTGCGCCGGTTCGGCCTGACGCGCATCGGCCAGCTCTACGGCCTTGAGCGCAAGGCGCTGGCCCGGCGGTTCCGCTCCGCGGCCCACGCCGATGCGGTCCTGTTGCGCCTTGACCAGGCCCTCGGCCGGCGCGCCGAACCTTTCGCGCCGCTCCGCCCCGCGCCCGCCTTCGCCGCGCGGCTTTCCTGCCCCGAACCCATCGGTTCGTCGGAGGCGATCGCTTCCGGCCTTGAAACGCTCTGCAGGCGGATTTGCGCGGATCTGGAAAAAGCGGGCGAGGGCGCGCAGCGCTTCACCCTCCACGCTTTCCGCGCCGATGGCGGCAAGGACGCGGTCGCGGTCGCGACGGCGCGGCCGGAAAACAATCCCGAGCGCATCGCAGGCCTCTTCCGTGAGCGGATCGATGGAATCAATCCGGGCTTCGGCCTTGACCTTCTCCTGTTGCACGCCGAGCGGACGGGTCCGTTGCAGATCAGCGCCGGCGCGCTCTCCGGCGATCTCGCGCCGGGCGATATCGACGAGGCGGCCCTTTCCGCCCTCGCCGACAGGATCGCGGCGCGGCTCGGCGACGGGGCGGTGAAAATCGCCCGCCATTGCGCGAGCCATATCCCCGAGCGCGCCGAGACCCGCGCGCCCTTCGCGGGATCGCTTGTCCATAAGGACTGGCAAGATCCGCTCCGCGGCCCGCGTCCCTTGAGGCTCTTTGAACCGCCCGAGCCCGTCACGGTTCTGGCGGAAGTTCCCGAAGGCCCGCC
>CAZBOC010000418.1:0-2374 GCA_964493225.1 uncultured Caulobacterales bacterium
TATTCCAGGAGGCGCTCGATGTCGACGACATCATGGCCGGCCTCCTCGTGTCGGAAGGCTTCGCCAAAGTCGAGGAGATCGCCTTCGTGGAGATCGCCGAGCTGATGGAGATTGACGGTTTCGACGAGGACACGGCCGAAGAACTCCAGGCGCGCGCCAATGATTACCTCGAGGAGGAGGCCAAGAAGCTCGACGCCAGGCGCGTCGAGATGGGCGTCGAGGACGCCGTTGCGGCGATGGACGGGCTCGACCCGAAAATGGTCGTCACGCTCGGCGAGAACGACGTGAAGACGATGGAGGACCTCGCAGGTTGCGCCACCGACGACCTGACCGGCTGGACCGAGCGCGTCGACGGCGAGCGCAAGCATTACGACGGCATCCTCGAGGCCTTCAAATTCACCCCGCAAGAGGCGGAAGACCTGATCATGCGCGCGCGCGTGGCCGCAGGCTGGCTGACGCAGGAGGAAGTCGACGAGGCCCGGGCGGCCGCGCTCGCGGAAGAAGAAGGCGAGGACGAAGGAGAGCTTGCTGAATAAAGCCGTTTCCATAAACGACGACGCCCGGCTCGCCGCGGACACCGTTGCGCCGCACGCGCGCCGCGGAAAGCGCAATGGACGCCGGTGCGTCGTGACCGGCGAGACGGGCCCGCGCGAGCGGATGATCCGTTTTGTTCTGGACCCGGACGGCGCGGTCGCGCCCGATCTCGCCGAGACGCTGCCCGGCCGCGGGGCCTGGGTGCGCGCGCGCCGGCGTGATGTGGAAAAGGCGGCCGGAGGCGGGGCGTTGAAACGGGCTTTCCGGGCGGACGTCCGGACGAACGGGCTCGCTGAATTGGTCGAAGCGCGTCTCAGGGCGCGCGCGCTGTCGGCGCTTGGCCTTGCGCGGCGCGGCGGGGCCCTGGTCCTCGGCTTCGACAAGGTAGAGGCGCTCCTCAAGGAAGGCGCGGCCGCTCTTCTTGCGTCGGCGAGCGACGCGGCCGCCGACGGCGCGCGCAAGCTTGAACGGCTCGCGGGCGGCGTTCCGGTCGTCCGCGTCTTCACGAGCGAGGAGATTTCCGCCGCGCTCGGTCGCGAGGGCCTGCGCCACGTTGCCTTCCGGGCGCGCGGCGATGCGGCGAATCGCATGCGCGACGTTTTGCGATATGCGCATTTCAACGCGCCGCCTGCGGAAAATCACGAGGGTCCGGCGGTCGCCGGGACCGAAAGCGGGTCCGCCGGGCCGCACTGACTATGGACCCTGACCGCCTCTGGCGTTATGTCAATGGCGGTTCCGGAAAGGAACCCGCCGCGAAGGCTTCCGCCCGGCGCGGCGAAACGGAGATTGAATGAGCGACGACGTCGAAACAAAACCCCAGTCGGACAAGAAACCGGCGCGCAAGCCTCTGTCCCTGCGACGGACGGAGACCGGAGCCGTGAAACAGAGCTTCTCCCACGGACGCAGCAAAACCGTCGTCGTGGAGACCAAGCGGCGTCGCGCGGTCGGACCGAAAAAGCCCGGTGAGAAAGCGCCTGAAACGAAGGCGGCCCCGCCGAAGGACGCAAAGGCCAAGCGCCCGGCCGGCGACGACGCGCCGTCGCGAGCCGGCCCCGCAAAGCCGGCCGCCGCCAAGACGCCTGAGGCCAAGGCCGGTCCGTCGCGCCCCGCCGCCCCGCGCCGCCAGGGGGAAATCCTGCGCACCCTTTCCGAAGATGAAAAACAGGCCCGCGCGGCCGCTCTGTTGAAAGCCCGCCGCGAGGGCGAAGAGCGTCGGCGCCGCGATGAAGCCGAACGCGCCGAGCGCGAAGCGCGCGAGGCGGCCGAACGCGAACGCCTTGAGGCGGAGCGCAAACGTCAGGCCGCGGAAGAAGCCAAGCGCGCAGAAGAGGCCGCCGAACGTCGGCGCGCCGAAGAGGAAGCCAAAGCCCTGCTCGAGGCCGAGGAGCGCGAGCGGAAAAAACGCGCGGAAGCCAAAGAGGCCGCGCGGTCGAGGGAAGCGCCGGCCGCCGAGAAAGCCGCCGATCCCGCCGATCCCGACAACCCCCTCGCCCGGCTCGGCGGCCGCCTGAAGACCAAACGCAAGAATGTCGAGGCGCGATCCGACGCCAAGGCGAAGGACGCGCCGCGCCGCCGAACCGGCCGCCTGACTATCGCCAACGCCCTTGAGGACGATGAGCGCCAGCGCTCCCTCGCCTCGGTCAAGCGCGCGCGCGAGCGCGAAAAGCTCGCCCGCCAGCAGCGCGGCGAACAGCACAGGATCGTGCGCGAAGTGGTCGTGCCGGAGACCATCACCGTCCAGGAGCTCGCCTCGCGCATGGCGATGCGCGCCGTCGACCTCGTCAAGGAGATGATGAAGCAGGGGCAGATGGTCACCGCGAACGAGACCGTCGACGCCGAC
>CAZBOC010000419.1:0-2368 GCA_964493225.1 uncultured Caulobacterales bacterium
GTCATCGGCGTGCCGGTTCAAAGCCGGGCGCTCAACGGGCTCGACAGCCTTTTGTCCATTGTCCAGATGCCGGCGGGGGTGCCGGTCGCCACGCTCGCCATCGGCGAGGCGGGCGCGGCGAACGCAGGTCTTTTCGCCGCCTCGATCCTCGCGACCGGCGACGCCGGCCTCGCCGAACGGCTCCAGGCGTGGCGCGCGCGCCAGACGGCCGCGGTCGACGAAGATCCGCGCGCGCCGTGAACGCCGGCGGACGCGCGCCCCTTATCGAGCCGAACGGCGTTCTCGGCGTTCTTGGCGGCGGTCAGCTTGGCCGCATGCTCGCGCTGGCGGCCGCGCGCCTCGGCATCCGGACCCATATCTTTTCGCCGGAAGCGGACGTTCCGGGCCATGACGTTTGCGCGCTCAGGACCGTCGCCGACTATGACGACCGCACCGCGCTTGAAGCTTTCGCTCGAAGCGTCGACGCGGTGACCTATGAGTTCGAAAATGTTCCCGCCGGGACGGTCGAAATCCTCGGCGAATTGGGCGCCGACGTCTCTCCCGGCGCCGAGGCCCTCGCAATCGCGCAGGACCGGCTGAACGAGAAGGAGTTTCTGCGCCGGATCGGGGCGGCGACGGCGCCCTACGCGCCTGTCGAGGACATAGCCTCGCTGGAGGCGGCGCTGGGGGCGATCGGCCGGCCGGCGATCCTGAAAACGCGTCGGTTCGGCTATGACGGCAAGGGCCAGACCCGGATCGACGCCCGCAGCGGAGATCTCGCCGAAACCTGGGAAGAAGCGACGCGGCGCGCCTGGGACGCGATCGGCGCGCGCCCCGCCATTCTGGAAGGCCATATCGATTTCGACTGCGAAATCTCAATCATCGGCGCGCGCGACCGCCAGGGGAACGTCGCGCTCTATGACCCTGCGAAGAACACCCATCGCGGCGGCATCCTGCGCCGTTCAGAGGCGCCGGCCAACGCATCGGCGGACGCGGAAAGAAAAGCGCAGCGTCTGACGGCCGCCATTCTCCAGGCGCTGAATTATGTCGGCGTCATCGGCGTGGAGTTCTTCGTGACCCGTGACGGCGGCCTCATCGCCAACGAGTTCGCGCCGCGGGTTCACAATTCCGGCCATTGGACGCTCGACGCCTGCTCGGTCTCGCAGTTCGAGCAGCACGTGCGGGCCGTGGCCGGCTGGCCGCTCGGCGAGCCTTCGCGGCATTCCGATGCGGTCATGGAAAACCTCATCGGGGAGGACGCCGGCGACTGGCTGCGATGCGCTCGCGAGCGCGGCCTGTGCCTGCACCTTTACGGAAAGAACGAGATGCTTCCGGGTCGGAAGATGGGCCATGCCACCGAGCTGAAGCCGCTGACGCCCCGCTGACCGGCTGAACCGAGGCTCGCCCCCGGCCGGGCTCAGCCTCGCCGCACGGGATAGCGAAGTCGCGCCAGCCGCTCGATCACGGCGCCAGGATCAAGATTGAGATCGCGCGCCCGAGCCTTCACTTTTTCGATCTGCATTACATTGTCGATGCGCGCCTTCAGAAATGCGTCGGTCGCCGCCCCATCCGACGTATCATCACTCAACCATCGTGCGAATGTCGAGGCCCAAACTCCTGAAAGAATGGCGCGTTTCGAATAGAAATTGAAATCGGTCGACGTATCGCCAAGGCCCCGCCAAATGCGGTCAGCCGTTCGCCATACCAGGCGGGAACCCGTGGCGGCGAGGTGCGGCAAGGATAGGCTCGCGGCGGCGCGGCGGGCGGCCTCCTTGTCGGCGTCCATCGCGTCGAGGCGGGCGCGTACGGCGAAGGCGACCTTTTCACGGATTTTCATCGCATCGAAATCAGACGAACCGGCCACCGCCTCCAGCATGGCGTCGTCGAGGCGTTCCGACCAGAAGACGAGGGCGTCGGCCGGACCCGCGGGAAACGCGGCCCTAACTGCCGCGTCATTCACGCCAGCCGCCTCGCCCGCCTCGCGCAGCATGCGTTCGGTCCATCCCTCGAAGGGCGCAAGCATCAGCGCCTCCTCAAGGATCGCAATTCGCTGGTCTTCAAAGGTGAATTGAGTCGCATCCGCCATGATCGCCTCGGCTTTCCTCCTCCTCCCCTCGTACGGAAATAGTAGCTCCCAATGGAGATGGACATGCGGCATTGCGCATGGTACCGGCTGCGCTTCGGCGGAGGCGTATCTTCCGCCGCCGAATTCGTTTGATTCGCCGCGGCTGCGCCCCGGCTCACATCTTGGAAGCAACCGGTCAATCAAGGAGGCCCTGACCATCGTTCAGATCGTTGTCCGTGACAATAACGTCGAGCAGGCCCTGCGCGCGCTCAAAAAGAAGATGCAGCGCGAAGGCACGTTCCGGGAAATGAAGCGCCGGAAATT
>CAZBOC010000420.1:0-2363 GCA_964493225.1 uncultured Caulobacterales bacterium
TGATATCAATGAGTTGATAAATTTATTATAGCTTGTCTATGACAAGAAGTTGTTTGAAATCAAAGTGGACACGTTGGTCCGTTGATCGCGCCTGGCAGCATGAGGCGCTTCGCGCCTCGTAGGGCGGGGTTTACCCCGCCGATTATCGCCTCTCGCCCAAATGAATCGGGTTCCAGTCTTCCGGCGGCGTATTGATCGGCCGGCCCTCTTCGCGCCTCCAGCGTTTCCATGTCGAATAAGGCCAGTCGTCCGGCTCGCGAACAAGTCCGTGCTTGACCGGGTTCCAATGAGTGTAATCGATGTGGCGCGAAAGGTCGGCGGCGTCGCGAATGCAGTGCTCCCAATACCTTGATTGCCACACCCTGCGCTCGCCTTTGCGGCCGTTACTCTTGAACTGTTCGGGCAAGGCCCTCGTGAACCCCGCCTTCAGTTGCGAAATCCGCGATGGGAAATCATGGTCGCCGTCCGGCAGTCGCCATAGAACATGCAAATGGTCCGGGAGGACGACGGCCGCCACGGTATCAAATGGCTGCGATGCAAGGACGGCGCGCCATGACGCCCGGAGACTCTCAATCTCACGCACCAGCAGGTCGCTTCGCCGGTCTTCAAGGCATAGCGTCAGAAAATATGTTCCGCCATCAGCGTAAAGACGTCGATATTCGGGCATGTTGAAGATTGAGGCCGCATGCCTGCAAAAATGCAAGCGGCTTGAGAAATGGCGGGGTGAACCCCGCCCTACAATTTCAACGCCCGCTTCCGCCCGCATCGCGGTTGACCCGCGTTGAAGGCCCGGCGGAAGGGAATGCGCGAAAGAAGGGGCCGGCGGACACCGGGCGTTCCCGCCACGAGGCGGGCGTTCCGGTTTGCGGATCGACCCTCAGTCGCCCGCCGCCTGCGAAATGTCGGCGCCGATGGAGCGCGTCGGCGCGTGGGGCGTCGACAGGGAAATCGTGCGGTCAGCCACGGAGACGCCGATGACGGGGCGTCGACGCACCGCGCCGTCGGCGGGGGCGAGCGCGGGCGCGGGCGCCGGCCGTGCCTCGGGCTCGCGCGCGTCATGGGCGTCATGGGCGTCATAGGAGACGAGGCGCGGGCCGGCCTCGGCGGGGTCCGCGTCGATCACGCCGTCGATGTAAAAGCCGTTGAGCCGCCAGACGTCTTTCGATTTCTCGACATTCACGCTGAACTGCACGTCGGCGCGCTCGGTTCTTCCGCCTGCGACGCATTCGGCGAGAAAGCGAAGCCCGCGCCCGGCCGATCGCGTCAGGTAGTAATCGTCGCACGAGACCGGATCGACGCGCGCGACCGGGCCGAAGGCCGCGGCGAAATCGGCGGAGACCGCCTCAAGCATTCCCGGCGCGCCCGACAGTTCCGCGCGCAAATCCTGCGATGCGCGCGCGCGAACGATCCGGGGATCCCATGCCGCGCCATAGGCCCTGATGGTCTCGTCGACATAGGCTTCGGCCTCGGCCAGAAGCGCGTCGGACTGGCGCATCCCGGTCGCCAGCCCCGCGAGCCCGGCGCCGACAAGGGCGAGAAAGAGCGCGCCGAGCGCCGCCAAGATCCAGATGAAAAACCGCATGCCGACCCCTCGCGCCAATCCCCCGGGCCGCCAGCATAGCGAGCCGCCGCGAAATTCATAGGCGGCGGTTGCGTTCGGCGGCGCCGGCCGTCAAAACTCCGCCGCAATGGACGACGCGCAAGACCGCTCCTTCGTCATCGCCCTCGACGGGCCGGCGGCCTCCGGCAAGGGCACGCTCGCGCGGGCGATCGCGGACCATTACGGCTTCGCCTATCTCGACACCGGCTCGCTCTATCGCGGCGTCGCCCACGTGCTTCTGGAGCAGGGCGTCGACCCCGCGGACGCGGAGCGCGCGGCGCGGGCGGCCGGCGACTTCGCGCTCGAACAGATCGAGGGGGCCGACATCCGCACGCGCGAAGTGGGGGCCGCGGCGAGCGTCGTCGCCGCCCATCCGGCGGTGCGAAAGGCGCTCCTCGAATTCCAGCGGCGATTTGCGTCGGATCCGCCGCCGCCCGGCTCGCAGTCCCGGGAGGCGCGCGAGAAGAGCCGCTCCATCGGCGGCTAGCGGGGCGCGGTCCTCGACGGGCGCGACAACGGCACGGCCCTCAGCCCCGACCCGCCGATGAAGTACTTCGTGACGGCCAGTCCGCAAGTGCGCGCCCGCCGGCGCTGGCTGGAGCTCGCGACGCAGAAGCCGGACCTGCGCGAGGAGGACGTCCTCGCCGATCTGCGCGCGCGTGACGCCCGCGACGCCGCCCGCGAGGACGCGCCCATGGTCCAGGCCGAGGATGCGGAGTTGCTAGACACCACGCATTTGTCTATAGACGCAGCGTTCGCGGCG
>CAZBOC010000421.1:0-2342 GCA_964493225.1 uncultured Caulobacterales bacterium
GGGAACGCCGCAATCCTCGGCCCGCGCGAAGACGTCTTCGTTCTGTCACTGCACGGAGAGAAAAACTTCCCCTTCCGCAAGGTGGCTTCCGATCTCGATATCGCGCTGCCGGACGCGACGGGGGACGCGGACTACCTCGCCGCGCTGCACGACGCGCTGCCGGCGGTTTTCGCCTTCGCGCCCGACATCATCCTGTATCAGGCGGGCGTCGATCCGCTTGCGCAAGACCGGCTTGGGCGATTGGCGCTCACCCATGGCGGGCTGCGCGCGCGCGACGAACGGGTCCTCTCCGAATGCCGCGCCCGCGGACTGCCGGTCGCGATGGCGATCGGCGGCGGCTACGCCGATCCGATCGAGGAGAGCGTGCGCGCCTACGCAAACACCTACCGCGCGGCGAGGGACGTGTTCGCTCTCTGACGACCGCGCGGCGGCGCCACCTGTCCCGACGGGCCCGCCGGTGCTAGGATCGCCGGAGAGCGCAGAGGGGAGAGCGCGCCATGGCCGGCAGGAAACAGGCGCTCGTGATGATCCACGGGATCGGCGAGCAAACGCCAATGAAGACGCTGCGGGGTTTCGTCGAAACGCTCTGGACCGCCGATCCGTCGGTCCGCCATCCGAACGCGCCGGGGACGGTCTGGAGCAAGCCAGACAACCAGTCCCGGAGTTTCGAGCTGCGCCGGCTGACGACGGCCCGCAACAAATCGGGCGTGCGTACGGATTTTTTCGAGTTTTACTGGGCGCACCATATCAGCGGATCGACGTTTTTCCACCTCCTCGCCTGGCTGAAGACGCTGTTCTTCCGGCGGCCGATCGCCGTGAACCGCAGCATCGTTCTCGCATGGTGCCTCGCCTGGATCCTCGTGGTCGCGGGGCTCGCCGGATTCCTCGCCTATCTGTTCGAATGGCGCATCGATCTTTTCGGCCTGGAAATCGCCTTTGACCGGCGTTTCCTGTTCGCCGACACGCGCGCCTCCAGCATTCTGATTCCCCTTGTCTTCGCCGCCCTCGCAAATGCGGTCCTGCTGCCGATCATCGGCGACGCGGCGCGATATCTGCGCGCTGCGCCCTACAACATCCAGGCGCGCCATGAAATCCTTTCCGAAGGCGTCAGCTTCCTCCGTACGCTTATCGACAGCGGAAAATATGAACGGATCGTCGTCGTCGGCCACAGCCTCGGCTCGGTCATCGGATACGACATCCTCACGCACGCCTGGCACGCCTATAACAAGACCCCGCCGGCGAGGGGCGGCCGTCACGAAGCGCGCGACCGGCTGCAGAATCTCGCCGCCGCGGGCGACGGGCTCGACGTCGAGGCCTACCGCAGCGCTCAGGCGGATTATCTCGCAGAGCTGCGCGACAACGGCAATCCGTGGTGCGTCAGCGACTTCATCACGCTCGGCAGCCCGCTTTCCGCGGGCGCATGGCTTCTGGCGGAAGACAGGGCCGACTTCGATCGCCGGATCAGCGAGCGCGAACTCCCGACCTGTCCGCCGGTTCTCGAGACGGAGAAGGACGGCGGGGCGGCGAGGAAGGTTTTTACCTACCCGGTCGAAACGCGGGTGCGCGGCGAGGCCCGTGATTACCGCGCGCCCCACCACGCCGCCGTTTTCGCTTCCGTGCGCTGGACGAACATCTACTTTCCGACGCGCTTCATTTTCTGGGGCGACATCATCGGCGGGCCGTTGCGTCCCGTCTTCGGCGCCGGGATCAAGGACATGCGCGTAACGACGCGTCAGCGCCTCGGCCTTCTGACGCACACGCTCTATTGGCGCCGTAGCAACGAGCCGAACGAGGCGCATATCGAAGCGCTGCGCCGGTCCGTCGATCTGCTCGACCTTCAGGCGACGGCGCGCGATACGGCGTCCAGGAACTGATCGACGTCTTCGCGCGTGGTCGCAAAGGAGCAGATGAGCCGCTGCATCGCGCCGGCGGCGGGGTCGCCGGGCGTGATCCACGGATAGAACGCCGCGCCGCCGGCCCGGAGGGTTTCCGCAACGCCTTCGGGAAAGGAGGCGAATACCTCGTTCGCCTGCGTCGGATACCAGACCGTGACGCCGTCGATATCGCCGAGGCCCCGGGCGAGCGCCGATGCGCGCTCGTTCGCCCGCCGCGCCAGCCGCAACCACAAACCATCCTCCAGATAAGCGTCGAACTGCGCCGAGATGAAGCGTTGCTTCGACCACAGATGACCGGCGCGCTTGCGGCGGAATTCGAAATCCCTCACCTGGTCCGGATCGAAGAAGACGACCGCTTCGGCCGCAATGCAGCCGTTCTTCGTTCCGCCGAAACAAAGGACGTCGACGCCGGCCTTCCAGGTCATTTCCGCCGGCGAGCAGTCGAGG
>CAZBOC010000422.1:0-2342 GCA_964493225.1 uncultured Caulobacterales bacterium
CGGCGCCGGAGCCGCAGCGTTAACGAAACTTTAGGTCGGCGGCTTCTCGCGAAAGCATCTTCAAATTTGCGGTTGCATTCGTTAATTCGCTGTTGCAATAAATTCAGTACCGGAATTGGCGGGTGGTCAGTGTTGAGCGAGAGCGTAAGGAACAGTGGTCGCGGCTGGTACGTCGTACAGACTCACGCCGGCAAGGAATTCTTCGCCTACAAACAATTGCGCAATCAGTCGTTCGAAACCTATCTGCCGACCGTCCTGCGGTCCGTGAAGCGGGGGCGGAGATACGCGACTGTGGAACGGGCGCTATTTCCGAAATATCTTTTCATCGCGACCGGTCCCGGGTCGGCCTCCTGGCGGTCCATCAACGCGACCTACGGCGTCTCAAAGCTTGTCAGTTTCGGAGAGCGGCCCGCGCCGCTTCCGCGCGGATTTGTCGAAGCGCTGCAGGCTCGATTGACCGGAGAGGTCTGCGCGCAGGACCACGCGTTTTCCGTCGGCGATCACGTGCGCATTCTCGGCGGCCCGTTTGATCGTCTGTGCGGGGACATTCAGCGGATGGACGAACGCGCGCGCGTCGTCGTTCTGCTCGATCTTCTCGATCGAAAAGTGCCAGTAAGCCTTTCGGCGGCGGCCGTCGTCGCGGCGTAACGCCGGCCCGCGCCTTCTGCAAAAGGGGTCGCGGCAGTTGCGGCGCAGTTATGGGTAACGAATGATTACTTGGGGTCTCGCGACCTCAAGTGCGGTAGCTATGGGCCCTGTGCTCGAGCCCCAAAAGTTATTGCGAAGCGGTATTGGCCGGGAGGCGGTATCGCGGGTTGGGAGAGAACCGTGAACGCTGAAGCCATGACAACGCTCGACGCAGGCGTCGAATATCTCGACCGCTGGCCCGCCGCCCGCGAACTCCGCGGTCCGGAAGACGGGGCCCGGCTCTATCGCCGCCTCGCGCGCATGCGCTATCAGTTCATGGGCGGCATGCTCTTCTCGACGTTGCCTCCGGCGGCGCTCTCCTATGTGGGCGGGGGCGCGCCGGGCGAGGTCGCGAAGTCGTTTCTGGCGAGCTTCCTCGCCTTTTCGGTCGGCTTCATCTTTTTCCGCAAGCTGACGGCCCATCCCGGCGTGCGCGCCATCGGCTTCATCATGCCGTCTTTCGCGGCGGCCTACGGGCTCCTGTTCGGCCTGTTCGTGCTCGTGGGGCTGGAATTCAGCCAGGTCTACATGATCATGAGCCTCGTGCTGGCGGTGGCCTGGTTCCTCTGCGTTTTCATCCTCGCGCGGCGCGGGCGCCAACCCTCCCTGGCCATCGTGCCCGGCGGCGCAGCCGAGCGCATGCGGCAGATCCCGGGGGTCAACTGGGGGGGCCTGCCGAGCGCCGCGGCCCTCGGCGGGGCCGCGGGCCCCGTTGTCGCGGACCTGAGGGCCGACCTGTCGCCGGAATGGGAGCGCGCGATCGCCGACGCCGCCCTCCAGGGGCGTCCTGTCTACCACTTCAAGCAGCTTGAAGAATCCCTGACCGGCCGCGTTAATGTGGAGCATCTTTCGGAAAACCCCTGCGGCTCCCTTACGCCGAGCCTCATCTACATGTCGGCGAAACGCTATGTGGATTTCGCCCTCGGGGCCGGCGCCATCGTCATTCTCGCGCCTTTTATGGCGCTCATCGCCCTCGCCATCAGGCTGGAGACGCCGGGCCCGGCGATCTTTCGCCAGACGCGCATCGGTCTTGGCGGCCAGCCCTTCACCATGCTTAAGTTCCGCTCCATGCGCGAGGCGACCGCAGCCGAACGCGCCGATCCGGATCTCGCCCTCAGGCATGATGAAACGCGCGTCACGCGCTTGGGCGGGTTCCTGCGCGGCGCGCGCCTCGACGAGTTGCCCCAGATCATCAATATACTGCGCGGCGAAATGAGCTGGATCGGCCCGCGGCCGGAGGCGATCGCCCTTTCGCGCCTATACGAAGCGAAAGTGCCGTTTTACCGCTACCGCCATATCGTCCGCCCCGGCGTCACCGGCTGGGCGCAGGTCAATCAGGGCCATGTTGTCGGCGTCGAGAGCGCCGAGCAGAAACTGCAGTTCGACTTTTTCTACGTGAAGCATTTCTCGCTCTGGCTGGACATGCTCGTCTTCATGCGGACGGCGCGCGTCATCTTGACGGGGAACGGCGCGCGGTGAGCCGTCCACTTTCCCTCGGTCCCGCCGGGAGGAAATTCGAATGAGCTATTCGCGCAAGCGGGTCCTCGTGACCGGCGGGGCGGGCTTTCTCGGCTCGCACCTGATCGACCGTCTGCTGGACCGGGGCGACGAGGTTCTGTGCGTCGACAATCTCTATACCGGCGACAAGCGCAATA
>CAZBOC010000423.1:0-2330 GCA_964493225.1 uncultured Caulobacterales bacterium
AGAGCCGACACGCCCCGAAGACTACCCAGGACTAACTGAGCTCGGGCTCTAGGTCAGGCGATGCGTCCGCCGTCGGCGCCGACCCGGCGTCAATCCCAGTCGGCGGTTCTAGAATCAGCAAAATTTAGAGATTTCTTCTTTTTCAACGTGGCGATTGGCGTCAGCGTTTTTTGAAGATCTTCCCCGCTTGTTCCGTTGCTGAAACCTGAAACGCGGGAATTCTGAAAGAACAACTTTGATTGAACACGTAGGGTTTCAATGCGTGGCGCACAGCCGCCGTCGAGCGCTTTGTCGGCGCCGCCCGCCCGCTGCAACCAAGGGTATACAGACGATTTCAACTGAAGGAAACTCTCAATGACCAATCTTAACCCCGCTTACGCCGATCCTGCCGAACCGGCCCTTCCAGCTCGGGAAGTCGACATCTCTCTCGCCGACACCGCCCTGGTCGTCGTCGATCCGCAAATCGACTTCCTCCGCGAAGACGGCGTCGCGTGGGACGTGATCGGCGCGAGCGTTGAAGAGCACGGCGTCGTCCAGCATTTGGAAGACCTGTTCAAAGCCGCCAAAGCAGTGGACATGCTGACGGTCATCTCCCCGCACTACTACTATCCGACCGACCATGGCTGGGCCTTTGAAGGCGCGCTCGAAAAAGTGATGCATGACCTCAATATGTTCGATCGGAAGGGGCCGCTCACTCTTGAGGGTTTTGAAGGGTCGGGCGCCGATTTCATGCCTCAGTACAAGCCCTACATCTTTGATGGGAAAACCATCATCGCGAATCCGCATAAGGTTTACGGGCCGGAGAACAACGACGTGATGCTGCAACTTCGTAAGCGGAAGATCGACAAAGTCATCCTGGCCGGCATGTCGTCCAATCTTTGCATTGAAAGCCATCTTCGCTCGATGTTGGAACATGGCTTCGAGGTCGCAGTCGTCCGCGATGCGACGGCGGGCGCCAATGTGCCCGAAGGCGACGGTTACCTCGCCTCTCTGATTAATTTCCGCATGCTAAGCAGCTCAGTTTGGTGGACTGCGGACGCGGTTGAGCGGATCCTCGCGACACGGGACGGCGTCGCAGCCGCCTAACGCCTCGTCAACGGTCTCGATGACATCAGGCGGGCACAGGCTAAAGCCTGGGTCCGCCAAGTCGCGTTTCAAGCGCCCGACAGAGCGACATCCTTGGCTCAAGATTCAATCAGAGTGGCCGGGAATGGCCCTTTTCAGACGCTGGCAGCGTCGAGTAAAGTATTATTGGAGCGGGATCGGATAGCGCACTCGCAGGTTGTGTAAAGCGTTCCAAGTAGGGACGCATGGAGCCGATAATCCTAGTCCTTTTGGGGGAACCTTGTCGTGTTAGAAGATATCCATCAGCGCCTTAGCGCGATGAGCGATTTTGAAGTCGCAATGCTCTTCTTTGCGATTGAGATTGTGTTGCTTGTTTTCTTTCTGCCGCAGTATTTGAAGTTCCTTTCCGATAGGCGGTATGCGCGGCCGCGCGAAATTATTCTCTTAAACTTCATCGGATACGCATATTTCCGACTTGTTTCAGTGCGCGATGTTATCAATTTGGCTTGGCGAGACGGCGATATCAATGGAGCCGTCGCGCAGTTCGAGAGTCTTGATAATCTGCGTACGTTTGTCGAAAACCAAACGATTATGTTCGGATTTGCAATTGACGAGAGTATTGCCGCACACATCCAAGGGAGCCTGATCGATTACCGCTTATGGCTTCGCGCCTTGATACTTCATGCTGCTGAGCGACATGGCGCACCTATCCCGGAACTCGCTGCGGGAAAGTGGGAACGTGAAATCGCGACAGGCCACTCGCCAGAGCAAATTGTAAGCGAGTTCGCAAGAACTCTTACGTTTCAAGCGGAAGCCATCGAAGGCGTTCGCCGTGAATACAAGAGCAAGTGGTACTCCATTAAGCCGACATTTCCCCTATTCAATGGTCGCGATGATGAATTCGCGGACCTAAAGTCGACAAAAGCTTTCGTCATTCAACTAAAAGCGTCGGCCAACAGTCTGCTAGATGAATTTCACGCCGCCGATACTCCTGATCGAAAAGCGTAGCTTGAAGACACTAAAGATCGACAACAGGGTGTATCGGCCTATTTTCGCCAGCTAGCTGAGCAAGAGAGTTGTGATAGCGACCATCTATCTTGATTAGGCGATGAAATTCAGATCCGCGACGATAGCTCCTGGCGATTTCCAGCAATTCCCGTAGAAGATTGAACCGATTTCAGCAAAAAAGAGAGATGTATCGTCGCATAACCGCCATCAGCCTCCTGGTCCGCAGTCGATGCAGCGCAAGGGCGGATGCGGACCAA
>CAZBOC010000424.1:0-2327 GCA_964493225.1 uncultured Caulobacterales bacterium
TGGGCGTTCGAGCCGGCGGTCGTCATGATCAGGCCCCGCTCGCGCGCCTCGAGGAGGATCTTGCCGGCCATCTCGCCGTTCGGGCGGTGCGGGTCGTCGTCATGGACAAGCTCGACCGCGGTCATCCCGCCGATGCAGCGCACGTCGCCGAAGACGCCCTTCGCCGGGCCCGCCTGCAATTCCTTCCAGCGCGCCTCGATCTGGGCGCCGATTTCCACCGCCCGCTGAAGCAGCCCCTCCTCCTCGAAGATGTCAAGGACGGCGAGGGCCGCCGCGCAGGCGACCGGGTTGCCGCCATAGGTCGAGCCCATGCCGCCGGGGGCGATCTGGTCCATCAGGTGCGCCTTGCCGGTCAGCGCCGACAGGGGCAGGCCCGCGGCGACGGATTTCGCGATGCAGAGAAGGTCCGGTTCGACGCCGGAATGTTCGAACGCGAACATTTTCCCTGTGCGGCCCATGCCCGACTGGATTTCATCGGCGATCAGAATGATGCCGTTGTCGTCGCAGATCTTGCGCACACCCTCGAGGAATTCTTTCGGCGCCGGGTTGAAGCCGCCCTCGCCCTGAACGGGCTCGATGATCATGGCCGCGACTTCGTCGGCGCTGATGGCCGTCTTGAAGATGTGCTCCATGCAGGCGAGCGATCCGCGCGTCGAGATCCCGTGATATTCGTCCGGATACGGCGCATGGAAGACCGCAGGGACCAGCGGGCCGAAGCCGAGTTTGTAGGGTTTGGACTTGCCGGTCAGCGTGGTGGCCAGAAGCGTGCGGCCATGGAAGCCGCCTTCGAAGGCGATGACGCCCGGCCGGCCGGTGATGCGCCGGGCGAACTTGACCGCATTCTCCACCGCCTCGGCGCCGGAATTGAAGAGCGCCGTCTTCTTCGGCGTCGGCCCGGGGGCGAGCGCGTTCAGGCGCTCGCACAGCGCGACATAGTTCTCATACTGCGCGATGCCGAAGCAGGTGTGGAGGAACGCATCCGCCTGGGCCTTGATCGCCTCGACGACTTTCGGGTGGCGGTGGCCGACATTCAGAACGCCGATGCCGCCGATGAAATCGATATAGCGCTTGCCCTCGACGTCCCAAAGTTCCGCGCCTTCAGCGCGCGCGGCGTAAATGCCGGATTTCGAAGGCAGCCCCGCCGGGCAGGCCTCGTCGCGGCGGGCTTTCAGGAGGTCGTTGGTGGGGAATTCGTTGGTTCCGTGGTCGGCCATGGGGATATCCAGTGATGCGAAAAGTCGGCGGAGCTGACGGGCCGCCCTTCCCGGAAGATCGCGGTTTAGCATGTTCGCGGGGCGAATTGCAGGGGGGACCGCATCGCCGAACTCAGCGGCTAGTCGAGGCGCTTGCCGGGCAGGATTTCCCTCGCCGAGGTCTTCAGCGCAATGACGGCCGGCTTGCCGCTGGAGCGGGCCGCCCCATAGGCCTCCGGGAAATCCTCCGTCCGCTCGACATTCGCGCCGAAGGCCCCGAAGCTTTGAGCGAGCGCGGCGAAATCAGGATTGACGAGGTCGGTCCCGGAGATGCGGCCCGGGTAATCCCGCTCCTGGTGCATGCGGATCGTCCCATAGGTTCCGTTGTCGGCGACAATCGTGATCACGGGAAGGTCGTACTGGACCGCGGTCGCAAGCTCGCTCGCCGCCATCATGAAACAGCCGTCGCCGGCGGCGCAAATCACCTCCCGTTCCGGGTGAACCGCCTTCGCAGCGAGGGCCGCGGGAAAGCCGTAGCCCATGGCCCCGGAGGTCGGGGCGAGCTGGGTCTTGAACGCCTTGTGGCGATAGAAGCGATGGAGCCACGCCGCGTAATTGCCGGCGCCGTTGCACATGATCGCGTCCGCCGGGAGGTTCCGGTCGAGCCAGGCGAAAACTTCCGACAGGTTGACGCCCTCGCCGACCGCGACGGGTGCGGAATACGTCTCGAAATCCTCATGGGCTGCATGGGCCTCAGCAAGGGCGCTTTCATTAACGGACCAGTCCATGGCGGCGAGCGCCCGGGCCATGGCGGGCGGCGCGGCGTTGATCGCCAGATCCGGCGTATAGACGCGGCCGAGCTCCTCCGCGCCCGGATGGATATGGACGAGCTTCTGATCGCCGCGCGCGCCTTCCAGGAGCGTGTAGCCGGAGGTGGTCATCTCCCCGAGGCGCGGGCCGAAGGCGATCAGGAGATCGCTCGCCCGGATGCGGTCGACGAGTTTCGGGTTCGGGCCGATGCCGACATCGCCGGCGTATTGCGGGTGGAGATTGTCGAAGACGTCCTTCGAACGGAACGACGCCCCGACCGGCAGTCCCGTCGCTTCAACGAAGGCCTGAAGGTCGCGCACGGCC
>CAZBOC010000425.1:0-2320 GCA_964493225.1 uncultured Caulobacterales bacterium
GGCGGGCGCGGAAGTCGTCATGCCGGTTTCGGACCAGTTCTACGGCGACCGCGCCGGCGGCGTGCGCGACGCCGCCGGCAACACCTGGTGGATCGCAACGCACAAAAAGGACCTGACGGACGAGGAACTGGAGGCGGCGAAAACGGCTGAGGAAAGGCGTCGTTCAAGCGCCTGATCGCGCGCCGGCGACTGGCCGCATGCGGCGAAACATAACACTGGAAGCGCCGCTGAAATGGGGGCACAACACGGGCTTACCAATCGTTAAACGTGGGGCGCGCCTTGATACCGACGGATCCTGACGCGATCGTAGGGCTGACCGGCTGGACGCTCTATCTGTGCATCTTCGCGTTGCCGTTCGTCCAGGAAGATGTGGCGGTGATCGCCGCGGCGACGGCCTCGCTCGCCGGCGCCGGGGCGTCGGGCGTTATTTTCCTCGTGATCCTTTTGGGCCTGACCGGCAGCGACATCTGGAAATACTGGCTCGGCTGGTTCGCGCGACATTACAGCTGGGCGCACAAATTCGCGGAAAAGCCCGGCGTTTCGGTCGCAGGCAAACTCGTCAGGCACGAACTCTACCAGACCCTTCTGACGGCCCGCTTCGTGCCCGGCACGCGCATTCCGACTTATATCGCCTGCGGCTTTTTCGAAAGCCCGTATTTGCGCTTCGTCGTCTATGTGGTGTCGACGGCTATGCTGTACGTCGTTTTGATGTTCGCGCTGTTCCATTTCGCCGGAGAGGTGATCGGCGAGCGCGCCACGATCTACATGCCCTTCTTAGCCGTCGCTTGCGTCGCGGCGTACATCGTTTATCGCTGGCGGCGCCATCGCCGCCGGAAAGTCGGCCCGCTGACGCCGATGTCGGATGAGTATGACGCGCCGCTGCCGCCCTCCGACGACGCCCTGGTCGAAGAAGAAGGGGCGCCGGCGGATGAGGGCGCGAGCGACGCGCGCGGGGCGGCGGCCCCGGACCACGATCAATGAGGATGACGCAGCATGGATTTTGAACTCTCGGAGGAACAGACCGCGATCCAGGAAATGGCCCGCCGTTTCGCAGCGGACGAACTGGCGCCGCACACGGCTGAATGGGACGAGACCAGCCACTTCCCCGTCGACGTCATCAGGAAGACCGCCGATCTCGGGCTCGCCGGGATCTACACGAGCGAGGATGTCGGCGGATCGGGCCTCGGCCGGCTCGACGCGGCGCTGATTTTCGAGGCCCTGTCCGAGGGCTGCGTGTCGACGGCGGCGTTCATCTCCATCCACAATATGTGCGCATGGATGATCGATCGTTTCGCCTCGGACGAATTACGTCGGAAATACTGCCCGGCGCTGACGTCGATGGAGATGATCGCGAGCTATTGCCTGACCGAACCCGGATCGGGCTCCGATGCGGCGGCCCTCAAGACCCGGGCGATCCGCGACGGCGACGACTACATCCTCAACGGATCGAAAGCGTTCATATCGGGGGCCGGCGTTTCCGATCTCTATGTCGTCATGGTGCGGACGGGCGAGGAGGGCGCAGGCGGCGTCTCGGCGATCCTTGTGGAGAAAGATACGCCCGGGCTTTCCTTCGGCGCGAATGAGCGCAAGATGGGCTGGAAATCCCAGCCGACGGCGATCGTCAATTTCGAGGATTGCCGCGCGCCGGCCGCGAATTTGGTCGGCGCGGAAGGCGACGGCTTTAAGTTCGCGATGCAGGGCCTCGACGGCGGCCGGCTGAACATCGCCGCCTGTTCCCTCGGCGCAGCCAATGTCGCGCTGAAAACCGCGCTCGACTACACGAGCGAGCGCTACGCCTTCGGCAAACCGCTGAACGCCAACCAGGCGCTCCAGTTCAAGCTCGCCGACATGGCGACGGAGCTCGAGGCCGCACGGACCTTCCTCTACCAGGCGGCCTGGAAGCTCGATGAAAAAGCGACCGACGCGACGCGGGCCTGCGCCATGGCGAAGCGGTTCGTCACGGATGCGGGGTTTTCCATCGTCAACGACGCCCTGCAGATGCATGGCGGGTACGGATATTTGCGCGATTATCCCCTTGAAAGGCTGTTGCGCGACGTGCGCGTTCACCAGATCCTCGAAGGCGCCAACGAAATCATGCGCGTGATTGTCGCCCGCGATCTCCTGAAGGAGCATTGCGGATGACGCGCCCGCGAGTTTCGATGAGTCCCGGAAAAGCGAGCCGACAGACCCGTGAGCGAACCCATGACAGACGAAATCCTCTTTGACGAAGAAAACGGCTGGGGCGTTGTGACCCTGAACCGCCCCGAGGCGCTCAACGCCCTGAACCGGCCCATGGTGAACGCGTTCCGGGAGAAACTGA
>CAZBOC010000426.1:0-2312 GCA_964493225.1 uncultured Caulobacterales bacterium
TTCAATCCGCTGCTCTACCAACTGAGCTACCTGGGCCTTTCGGAAGACGCTCGGCCGATCCGAGCGGCGGTGTTAGCCAAGGCGAGGGGATTTGTCCATCGCCATTTTGTGATCTGCGAGAGCGCGCCCTCAGCCGCCGCGCGCGGATCCGCCGTCGCCATCTGTTCCGTCCTTTTCCGAGCGCCGGTCCGCGCCCGCGCCATAGCCGTCCCCCGCGTTCCGATCGGCGTCATCGCGCCGCAGGCCGTTGAGAAAGGCCGCAACCCGCAGAAAAACGAACAGCGCAGCGGCGCCGGCGAGCGTGATGAAAACCGCCTCGGCGCCGAAGCCGTCGCCGGATCCGCCGCCCTGCTCCGCGACGGCGCTCGCCGCCGCCGCCGGTCCGGTCAGGCCCAATGCGGGCATAGCCCAAAGCACCCTTGCGGGCGATGAACGCGGCGCGGGGCGGCGACGGGCGCGCGGATTGACGGGCCTCATGCGAGACGCCCCTTTGAAGCGAATGGCGGCGTCCGAACAGATATCCCGCGGCGGCGCGGCGTCGAAAGCCGCCTCCCAGCGCGCCAGGGTTTGCGGGTGATTGTCGGCGTGGCGCGTCCGGTCGGCTGAGCCGCTAACGGCCGGGCTGTGAGGCCGCGCCGCGCCGAGGGCGTCGGTGCAAAGCCCCCGGTTTTGGCGGCGCTGCGCCGGGTGGCCGCGCCACGCCTTGCCGGCGGCGTCGAAGGGCGCGATCTCGTCGCCGGCGGCCGGCGCCATGTCAAGGAAACGGCGGTGCTCCTTGCGCGCTTGGCCGGAGAGAGCCGAGGGCCGGCCATCCTCCCGGGCCGGGCGATTGGCGCAGCGAACCTGCGTTTCGCCGGCGCCCAATGAAGGGTCGAATGAAAGATTGTCGATGCGGTTGCGGAGATCTTGATCGAACATGGTGGAGCGGCTCCCGATGCGGCGCGTCGTCGCCGGCGCTGGGGACGAATCCCGTCCCCTCGATTTGCCAGCGGCTGTCGCGCAGCTTAAGAGGGCGCGAGCAACAGGACCACAGGTCGGTGGGGAAAAACAGATCTGAAGCAGGGGTCGGCGGCGTCCGGCCATCCGCAACCGTCGGCGGCGGACCGTCCCGGGAGGCGATGAGCCCCGCGGAGCTGACCCAGCTCGGCGAGGCGCGCGAAGCGGCCGCATCGCCTTACGAGGCGGTGCTGGAGACCGCGCCGAACCCGCATCCCGGCGCGCTTTATCTTGCGCGGTTCATCTGCCCGGAGTTCACCTCGCTTTGCCCGGTCACGGGACAGCCAGATTTCGCACATCTGGTGATCGATTATGCGCCTGAAGAAAAGATAGTTGAATCAAAGTCGTTGAAGCTTTTCCTCAGTTCCTTCAGAAACCACGGAGCCTTCCATGAGGACTGCACCGTCAGCGTTGCGCAGCGGATCGTCGGGGCGGCGGCGCCGCGCTGGCTCAGGATCGGCGGATACTGGTATCCGCGCGGCGGCATTCCGATCGACGTCTTCTACCAGACCGGCGAGCCGCCTGCGGGACTGTGGCTGCCGGAACAGGGCGTTCCGGCCTATCGGGGACGGGGCTGAAAGGAGGGGCGATGCTCTGGCGCGGGATGATACCAGCGCTTCTGCTGGGCGCGGCGCAGGACTGGCGCCGCATCGAGCCGGAAGAGACGCTTTACATCGACCTCGAGCGCGGGCGTCCGTTGAACCCGCCCTTACCAATTTCGGACGCCGATTGACACTTTTCGTCTGCATAGCCGCCATCGCCGAAGAAAAATTTAACTTTTGCCTGTTCGAATAGCGGCAGGCATTGACGCTGTTGGGAGCACGTTAAATGCTCACGCACGCCACCATTCTCGTCGTGGCAGGCTTCTTCAAGGGACCAGCTTTCGCGCAGGCGATCGCGAACTGTGGGCCTCTGCGGAGTACGCGCACTTTTTCGAGGGCGGATTGATCGACTTCGCAAACAAAGGGTATCGTGAAGAGGCGATCTCTGAGGGTGCGTTAACACTGCGTCTCAATGATAAAGAATTCGACATCATTTATATCGACGCCTTAGGCGCCATGACGAGCGCAAAACCCGGCGGTGCGGCAATCATCCCGACCTACGCCGGAGAGGACTTCATCCAGTTGATCGTATCCTACGAAGCAGCCCCAAGTGTTGAAGTGTACGCGTTCGACATGATCAGCGGCGAGGTCGCCTACACGCAGTCCCGCCTGACCGAATCGATATCGAAGGCAGCTGTGATGAGAGCCCCGTGCCAGATCGTGAATTGGGTGGCTGGGGACTGAAGGCGGGGTCCATCGGCGTCTCTGGTCGCT
>CAZBOC010000427.1:0-2303 GCA_964493225.1 uncultured Caulobacterales bacterium
GGCTCGACTTCGCGACGGACCTCTCCGTTGCGGTACGCGATTCCGTCGCCGTTTTTATCGCCGTCGGCTCGCCCTCGCGGCGCGGCGACGGATTCGCGGATCTATCCTACGTGTACGCGGCCGCGGAGGAGATCGCGGCGGTGATGGACGGCTACACGGTCGTCGTGAACAAGTCGACTGTGCCGGTGGGCACCGGAGACGAAGTGGAGGCGCGCATCCGCGCCGCGCGTCCCGACGGCGAATTCGCGGTCGTGTCGAACCCCGAGTTTCTGCGCGAAGGCGCGGCCATCGAAGATTTCAAGCGCCCCGACCGGGTCGTCGTCGGCGCCGAGGACGAGCGCGCGCGCGAGATGATGCGCGAGCTTTACCGGCCGCTTTATCTGAACGAGACGCCCATCGTCTTCACCAACCGGGCGACCTCGGAGCTTATCAAATACGCCGCGAACGCGTTTCTGGCGACAAAGATCACCTTCATCAACGAGATTTCCGATCTTTGTGAAAAGGTCGGCGCCAACGTTCAGGAAGTCGCCAAGGGGATCGGACTCGACGGGCGCATCGGCGGTAAATTCCTCCACGCCGGGCCCGGCTACGGGGGCTCATGTTTCCCAAAGGACACGCTCGCCCTTGTGCGCACCGCCCAGAAGGAAGGCGCGCCGGTCAAGATCGTCGAGGCCGTGGTCGAAATCAACGACCGACGCAAGAAGCAGATGGCCGATCGCATCATTTCCGCCTGCGGCGGCTCGCTGGACGGCAAGACGATCGCCATTCTGGGTCTGACGTTCAAACCGAATACGGACGACATGCGCGACGCGCCGTCGCTCGACATCATCCCGGCGATCCAGGCCGCGGGCGCGCAGGTCAACGCCTATGATCCCGAAGGCATGGAGGAGGCGGAACGGCTCTTCGAGGACGTGAAGTTCTGCGACGGACCCTATCACGCCCTCGACGGCGCGGACGCCGTCGCCCTCGTGACCGAATGGGACACCTTCCGCGCCCTCGACCTTGATCGCGTGAAATCGCTCATGAAAGCCCCGGTCATGATCGACATGCGCAACGTCTACACGCCCGCGCTCATGCATTCGAAAGGCTTCGCCTACCATTCGATCGGCCGGCCGCGCGAGGAAGAACGGCGCGATTAGGCGGCCTTCAAATCCTGCAGGACGAGCGAGCGGCCAGGCCTGCGTCCGCGCGCCCTGCGCCGCGCGCCCGCGCGCAGCCGATCGAGGATGTCGGCCCCCACCATGGGCGCTGCGCGCTTGAACAACGTCTTGCCGCAGCTGTCGACGAAGAGCACCTGAAAGCCTTCCTCGGCGCCCATGGCGTGGCGCAGGAGCGAGGCGTCCAGCCACTTCATGAGCTCCCCGTTGCGTCGCGGCGTCTCATCGCCGTAGACCTCGACGACGGCGACGTCGTCGCGGATCAGCGCAGGCAGCGCCGGTTTCAGTAGCCGCCGCTGCAGCCTGCCGGCCGGGTGCCGGACCGAAGGGGCGAAGACGAAGAGCGTGTTCTTCGGCGAAAAGCGCTTGCGCCCGTCCCGGCGCGCGGCCGTCGTCTGGCTTTCCCGCTCGCCGGCCAGTGCGGGACGGTAAGCCGCGAGACCCGCGGTCACCGCGGCGATCAGGAACGAAGAGATCGCGAAGAAGGAAAATCCCATGGCCTCGTACTAGTCCTGATTTTCTTGCCGATTTCTAAACAGCTCATCCCTCGCGGCCGGCCCGGACGATCCCGCCGAGCCGCTCCCCGAGACGCAGTGATCCGCCGCCGGCGCTGTCCGGTCAAGTGCGAAGCGGGTCAGATGTCGTCCGGCCCTTCCCAAGCGAGGCGCGCGCGGGGGCCCGGCCAGCGTGCGCGCCGCGCGTTCCTCGCCGTCGCACGCCCCCCCCGGCCCCGGTTCGCCGAACGGACCTTTCGCGCGCGGCTGATTGACCGTTTTGGCGAAAAGCCTACCTTGGCGCGGTTTTGAACGCGCCGGCGGCGCATCTACGGAGACGGGTTATGGGCGACGTGGCGGTCATCGGCGGCCAGTGGGGCGACGAGGGCAAGGGCAAGATCGTCGACTGGCTTTCGGCCCGGGCCGACGTCGTCGTGCGCTTCCAGGGCGGGCACAACGCCGGACACACCCTCGTCATCGACGGAGCGGTCTTCAAACTCTCCCTCCTGCCGTCGGGCGTCGTGCGCGCCGGTCGGCTCGGGGTCATCGGACCTGGCGTCGTCGTCGATCCCTTCGCCCTCGTCGCCGAGATCGACCGGATCGCGTCGGACGGCGTCTCGATCACGCCGGAAAACCTCGCGATCGCCGAGAC
>CAZBOC010000428.1:0-2273 GCA_964493225.1 uncultured Caulobacterales bacterium
GCCGCGACGCTGGCCGCCGCGGCGATGACGGCCGCGGGCGGCGTCGGAAGGGCCGCCGGGGTTGCGCTGGTCGCCGGCCTTGCCGCTTATCTCGCCTGGACGTTTCGCGACGAGAGGGCGGGCGGGTCGGCGCGTTCAGACGTCATGGAGCGCGAGGCTGATCTGATCGCGCCGGCGGCGACCTCGATCCCGGGCTCTCTCGTCTGGCTGGCCGGCGGCGTCGGTCTCGTTATCGGCGGCGCAGCGGCGATGGTCGCCGGCGCCTCGGCGCTTGCGGCCGGGCTCGGCGTGAGCGAGGCGGTCATCGGCCTCACCATTGTCGCGGTGGGAACCTCTCTGCCGGAATTCGCCGCTTCCTTCGCCGCGGCCCGCAAGGGCGAGGCTGATCTCGCCTATGGCAACATCATCGGCAGCAACATCTTCAACATTCTCGGCATCCTGGGCCTGACGGCCGCGATTGCCCCGGTCGAGATCGACCCTGCGGCCATGCGCGCGGACGCTCTCGTGATGGCCGCGGCGACAGCGGTCCTGTTTATTTTCGCATGGACTGGAAACCGGCTTTCTCGCGCGGAAGGCGCCGCGCTTCTTCTCGCCTACGGCCTCTATCTCACCTTCGCCGTTTACCGCGAAACGATAGCGGGTTGAGCGTAGCGTTCAGGCGTATCTGCGCTCGCCCATGCCGAACATCGCGCCGAGGAGCCCGAACAGGAACGACAGGGCGCCCCAGACGAAGACGAAGCCGCCTGCCGCATAGGCCGCGCCGTGGATCGTCACGGGGATGGCCGGCTGGTATTCCTCCATCACGCTTTCGGCGACGTCGCGCATGTAGGTGCGTGAGAGAACGAGCGGGCGGGCGTAGTCGTCCGCCGCGGAAAGCTCCGCGTAATGCGTCGTCAGAGCCTCGTAGCGGCGCACGGTCGTCTCGTAACCGTTGCAAAGCGCTTCAAGCAGGCCCTCGGCGGTTTCGCATTCCGCCATCGCCAGCGCGCGCGTATAGCCGAATTCGGCGACGTCGGCGTCGAACTGCTCCACGATCGGACGCAACTCGTCGATCCGGCCGTTAAGGTTTTGCAAGTATTGCAGCGTGTAGCCCGGCCCCTGGGACGCGACCGCGCCGCCCGCAAGCCCCATGATTACGGCGATCAAACGTCCGAACATCGAGAATCCCCATTCCATCGCGCGCGCAAACGCGTCATCCCCGGCTCCCCCTGTTACGCTTTTCGCCGAAAAGCGCTGTGGAATCTAGAAAAGAAATCGTAACGATCTGCGGCGGGCGGGTGACAAGCCCAACGGACCGCCCTATATGGAGATGAAACGCTGTCGAGAAAATCGAGGCGGGCTCTTCGGGGGCCCGCTTTTTTGTTCTCTCCGAGAACCATTCGACCCGTCAGTCTTGAAAACGCAAAGGACACCCTTGACGCCGCAGGAGAAAACCATCGCCAGCCTCATCGAGCCGGTCGTGGCGGCCGAAGGCTTCGACCTCGTGCGCCTGCGCGTGACGGGGTCCGGGTCGCCGACGCTGCAGGTCATGGCCGAGCGGCCTGACAAGACGATGAGCGCCGAGGATTGCGCGCTGCTCTCGCGGGCGCTGTCGCCGGTGCTGGAGGCCGCCGATCCGATCGCGGGGCGTTACACGCTCGAGGTCTCCTCGCCGGGGATCGACAGGCCGCTCACGCGCCTCTCCGATTTCGATGACTGGCGGGGCTATGAGGCGAAGATCGAACTGGACCGACTGATCGAGGGGCGCAGGCGGCTGCGCGGCGTCCTCGCCGGGGTCGAGGACGACAATGTGTTGTTCGACATGGAAGGCGAGGAGGAAACCGCGCTCGTGCCGTTCGCCTGGATCAGCGCGGCCAAGCTGTTGCTGACCGACGCGCTGGAGATCAGCCCCATGTCCGCAGAGAGCGATCGCGCCATGATCTGCGGCAACCCCAACATGCTCGTGGACTTGCGCAAACTTTTGGAAGGCCAAGGCTTCACCGAGGGGTCAAGCGGAACGCCAGGCGATTATGTCGTCGAAAAAGCATTCGCTGAGCGCTGAAACAGCGCTGGAAGGGGATTCCGCCACGGACAGGCGTGCACCGGTGATCACGGATCCCCGCGGAGATCGCGCTTGAGGCCAACGTGCGTCGCTTCGAATCCGAGGCTCTCGTAGAACTTGATCGACTCCCCGCGCGACGCGGTGCTGGTGAGCTGAACCATGCCACAACCGCGTTCACGGCACATTTCGACAGCCCATTCGATCATCCGGCCACCAATACCGGCACCACGCT
>CAZBOC010000429.1:0-2271 GCA_964493225.1 uncultured Caulobacterales bacterium
CCTCCTGACGAATGACGCGCAGGACTTCCTCGATCGAGGTGACGCCCGCCCGGACGTGCCGGAAGCCGCATTGCGACAGCGTGTCGGCGTCGCGGAAGGCGTGCGCCGTCATCTCCTGTTCGCCCGCATTGTCATGGATCAGTTTACGGAGATTTTCGTCAGCGACGACGAGTTCGTAGACGCCGACCCGTCCCTCATAGCCGGACTGGCCGCAGCGCCCGCATCCGGCCGGCCGGTAGATCGTCAAGGGTTCGCCCGGCGCCGTCTCGGCTATCGAGCCCATCAGCGCGCGTTCGGCGGCGTCCGGCGCATAGGGCTCCTTGCAGGACGGACAGAGCCGGCGCACCAGGCGCTGGGCGAGGACCCCGGCGACGGTCGAAGACAGGAGAAACGGCTCGACGCCCATGTCGCGCAGGCGGGTGATGGCGCCGACGGCGGAGTTCGTATGCACGGTCGAGAGCACAAGGTGGCCGGTCAGCGAAGCCTGGATCGCGATTTCGGCCGTCTCGCCGTCCCGGATTTCGCCAACCATGACGATGTCCGGGTCCTGGCGCAGGATCGCGCGCAGGCCCGTCGCGAAGGTCATGCCGACCTTCGGATTGATCTGGGTCTGGCCAACGCCGTCGACGGCGTATTCCACGGGATCCTCGACGGTGAGAATGTTGCGGCTCGGATCATTCAGAAGCGTCAACGCGCCGTAAAGCGTCGTCGTCTTGCCCGACCCCGTCGGGCCGGTGACGAGAATGA
Organism: uncultured Caulobacterales bacterium; assembly: GCA_964493225.1. Taxonomy (GTDB): domain Bacteria; phylum Pseudomonadota; class Alphaproteobacteria; order Caulobacterales; family Parvularculaceae; genus JAJFFW01. The sequence continues at coordinate 748 of CAZBOC010000429.1, forward strand.
CCCCGTTCGGCCGCTTCAACACCAGTTTCAGTCGCCGGAGCGTCTCGGCCGGCATGCCGAGGGCGTCGAGTTCGAGGCGCGCCTCCTCCTTGTCGAGGATCCGCATCACGATGCGCTCGCCGAACCGCGCCGGCAGGGTCGAGACGCGCACGTCGACGTTTTTGCCGCCGAGGGAGATCGAAATGCGGCCGTCCTGGGGAATGCGCTTTTCCGCGATGTCGAGGCGCGACATGACCTTAACGCGCGAGGTCAGAACCGGCGTCATCCGGGCGGGCAGCGAAAGCACCTCGCGCAGAACGCCGTCGATCCTGAGGCGGATCGACAAAGACTTTTCATAGGGCTCGACGTGAATGTCGGAGGCTTTCGTCTTAACCGCTTCGGCGATCAGCGCGTTGATCAGGCGGATGACCGGCGCGTCGTCCTCGCTGTCGAGAAGATCGGCGGTCTTCGGCAGGCCTTCGGCGAGGGACGTCAGATCATCGTCGTCGCCCGCCATATCGAACTGGTCGGCGCTGATCGCGTCCACGGAATAGATTTCCGAAAGCCGGCGGTCGAAGGCTTCGGACGGCATCTCGTCGATGGCGATGGGCCGGCCGAGGGCGCGGCGCGCCTCAAGGACGGCGTTGGCCCGCGGGCGGCCGCGGGCGCCGACGACGGCCGGCCCGTCGGCCGCGTCCTCGAGGACGACGAGGCCGAATTCCTTCGCGAAAGAGTAGGTGAAGCGGACGGGTCCGCGCTCGATCGGTTCGCTGACAGCAGCCTCGCTCATCGCTCGCCTCCGCCAGCCGGCGCCCCGACGCCCGTGACTTCGTCTATCAGGCGTTCGAGCGCGGATTGCGGCTCGCCCCGATAAAGAAGCTCCTGCGCTTTGACGTAGTCATATTTGCGACGCGACGCCTGTTCGGCGGCCGCCCTGTCGCGCAGAATGCTCGGGCGCACGAACACCATCAGCGTACGGTTCGATTTTGCCCGCGCCGAATTCTTGAACGCTGTCCCGAGCAGCGGGATATCGCCCAGTATCGGCACCTTGTCGTTGAAAAGGCTTTCGTTCTGTTCAAGGAGGCCGCCGATGACGAGGATGTCGCCGTCATCGACGATCGCCGTCGTGGACAGCCGCGTCTTGTTCGTAATCAGGTCGGACGAGTTCGCGACCACCTGACCGGCGATCGAGGAGACCTCTTGCGTGATCTCAAGGGTGACCGTCCCGCCTTCATTGATCTGGGGGGTCACTTCAAGGATGACGCCGACCTCCTCGCGCGTCACGGTCCGGAAGGCGTTGGTGAAGTCGTCGCCGATCTGTTCGCCCGTCGTTATCGGGATTTCCTGACCGACCGACAGGCTCGCCGTCTGGTTGTCGAGCGTGGTCGTGAAGGGCGTCGACAGAATGTTGGAGTCCGTGTCGGACTTAATCGCGGTCAGTACGCCGCCAAAGACGGTGTCTCCTAGCGTCCCGACGCCGCCGATGCCCACGCCCTGCGTCTGGAGCAGACTGCCGATGGCGGCGATGGCGAGGTCGGCCGGTTC
>CAZBOC010000430.1:0-2260 GCA_964493225.1 uncultured Caulobacterales bacterium
TCATGGGCACCATGGTCGACGAGCTTGAGCGCTCCGGCAAGGAGACCGCCCTCGTCACGCTCTGCATCGGCGCCGGCATGGGCACCGCGACCATCATCGAACGCGTCAACTAAGCCCGGCGAGCCCGGTGTCGCGCCTGAGGAAAATGATCGCGTCGGAGCCGTTCGACGAACGGCCCGCCGCGTTGCTCGCGCAGGAGCTGCGGTTCGACTATTTCCGCGGTCTGCTGACGACTTCGTTCTCCATCATGGGCGGCGCGGTCGCGCTGAAGGGGCTGCTGATTCCCAACGCGGAGCTTAGCGAGAATTTCTTCCTCGGGTCGCTGTTCGTCATCACGGGCGGCCTCGTCGCGTTCGAAGGGCAGGGTCAAGTCATTCGTAATCTCGCCACCCGGCGCGCATCGTCGAACTTCCGGCGGCGGCTCGCCATGATGGCGGGGACGATCTGCCTTGGGCTCGGAACGGGGATTCTCGTCTCCTACTTCTTGAACAATTTCACTTCGTCAGGGAGCTGACAAACATGACCTATGAAACTTTCTCAGTAGACGTCGACGCAGACGGCGTCGCCCTTGTTGCGATCGACCTGCCAGGCCAGTCGATGAATGTCTGGAACGAGGCGCTGATGCGCGACTTCGAGGTCTTCGTCGACGATTTCGTCGCGAACGACGCCATGAAAGGCGCCGTCATTACGTCGGGCAAGACGTCCGGCTTTCTCGCCGGGGCTGATTTGCGGATGCTCGGCGGCGGCGGCGGTCGTCCCGCGACAATGAAGGACGCCTTTGAGAACGCCTTTAAACTGAACGCGATCTTGCGCAAGCTCGAAACCGGCGGACATCCGGCGAAGGCGCTTGAGAAGGGCGAGTCGCACGCCAAGCCGGTCGCTGCGGCGGTGAACGGGCTGGCCCTCGGCGGCGGGCTCGAACTCATTCTCGCCTGCCACCACCGGGTGTGCGCGGACAATCCGCGCATCCAGCTTGGCGTGCCCGAATCCCAGGTCGGCCTCCTGCCGGGCGGCGGCGGCACGCAGCGCCTGCCGAGACTCGCCGGGCTCCAGAACGCCGCGCAACTGGCGACAACGGGCCAGCCGATCGATCCCGCCACGGCGAAAGCGCAAGGGATCATCCAGGAAATCGCGCCCGCCGACGAGGTCGTCGCGAAAGCCAAGGAATGGGTCAAAGCCAATCCGAAAGTCACGCAGCCCTGGGACAAGAAAGGCTTCAAGTTCCCCGGCGGCGGCGGCGCGATGGATCCGCGCGCCGCGCAGTTCTTCGTCGGCGCCAACGCGATGGCGCAGAAGCAGACCCACCACAACATGCCGCAGATCCAGTACATACTTTCCTGTCTCTATGAAGGCTCGATCGTGCCGATCGACACGGGTCTGCGGATTGAATCGAAATACTTCACCAAGCTCCTGACGAGTCCGCAGGCCCAGAATATGATCCGCACACTGTTTATCAATAAGCAGGCTGCGGAGAAAGGCGAGCAGCGCCCGAAGGACGTCCCGCCGACGGAGATCAGAAAGGTCGGCGTTCTCGGCGCGGGCATGATGGGGGCGGGCATCGCTTATGTGACCGCCAAGGGCGGCATGGATGTCGTCCTCCTCGACCGCGATCTCGATTATGCGAAGAAAGGGAAGGCCTACTCCGAAGGCATTGTCGAAAAAGGCGTCGCGCGCGGCAAGGTTGCCAAAGACAAAGGGGAGGCGCTCCTCGCGCGCATCACGCCGACCACGGAGTACGGCGACCTGAACGACGTCGATCTGATCATCGAGGCGGTCTTCGAAGACCCGGACGTGAAGGCCGACGTGATCAAGAAGACCGAAGCGGTCATCGGCGAGGACGTCATTTTCGCCTCGAACACGTCGACCCTGCCGATCACGGGCCTTGCGAAGAACTCAGAGCGTCCGGACCAGTTCGTAGGAATCCACTTCTTCTCGCCGGTCGATAAAATGCCGCTGGTCGAGATCATCCCCGGAGAGAAATCAGGCGACCGCTCTCTCGCGACAGCGCTCGATTATGTCGCCAGGATCAAGAAGACGCCGATCGTCGTGAAGGATACGCGCGGTTTCTACACCAACCGCGTCGTGCCGCCCTATCTCGGCGAAGCGATGATCATGGTCCAGGAAGGGATCAAGCCGGCGCTGATCGAAAACGCCGCGGCGCTTCTCGGCATGCCGGTCGGCCCGCTCGCGCTCACCGACGAGACCTCGCTCGAACTCGGCCACATGCTGATGCAGTCGACGAAGAAGGAACTCGGCGATC
>CAZBOC010000431.1:0-2252 GCA_964493225.1 uncultured Caulobacterales bacterium
ATTCGGACCTTCTGGGAATCCCGCGCCGAGTCAGGTTCCAGTCAAAATGCGCTAGAACAACAGAAAAAGGTTACACCGTCTGCCTCAGACCTTCATCATTACGAATTGACTGATAGTCGGTGTGGAGTGCTTTAAGTAGTGGTTTTGTAGTAACGGCAAGATAAAGCGAAACGGCGTTTTGGTGCATGAATGCCCTTAACGCCTTGTCTGCACACTGTTTTTTTGGCGCCAAATTGGCGCCGCGTTCGCCGCCGCGCAACGCCTCTGCAAACCATCGCCGATCATCGATCGGACAGCGATCAAACCGAAAATACGCGAGCGCCCGGGGACGAACGGTGCCGGAGAGAAAGCCTGACACCTTAGGTTTGTGGTGCCGCTTGCGTGACTTGAACACGCGACCCCATCATTACGAATGATGTGCTCTACCAGCTGAGCTAAAGCGGCTCCTGCAGACGGCGTTCCTGCAAGACGCGTGACATAGCGCGGGCGCGCGCCCTCCGCAAGCCGCTTTCGACTGGCGAAACCGCCGAAGAACCGCGCGGCTCAGCCGCGCAGCCGCCCCCCCGTCGCCTTCTCGACGCCCGCGACGATCGCCGCCGAGACAGCCTCGATCTCCTCCTCCGTCAACGTCTTCTCCCGCGGCTGGAGCGTGACCTCGACGGCGAGGGATTTCTCGCCCTCCGGAACGCCCGGCCCTTCGTAAACATCGAACAGCGCGGTGTCCGCGATCAGCTTTTTGTCCGCCCCGCGCACGGCCTTCAGAAGCGTTTCGGCGGCGACGTCCCGCCCGACGACGAACGCGAAGTCGCGCGTCAGCGCGAGGAGCTCGGACGCGTCGAGCGCCGGCCGCGTCTTCGTCGCCCGCGCCCTGCCGGCCGGCGCGGCCTCGAGGTTGACTTCGAAGCCCAGAACCGGCCCCTCGACATCCATCGCTCTGAGGACCCGAGGGTGAATCTCGCCGAACTCGGCGAGGATCGTCTTCGGACCGAGCCGCAGGACGCCCGAACGACCTGGGTGGTACCAGTCCGGGGCGTCCGCGCTCGTCTGCAGATTGTCGATTCTTGCGCCGGCCGCCGCCAGCGCCGCCAGGGCGTCGGCCTTGACCGTGAAGACGTCGGCGGCGGGCGGCGCGCCTTTCCAGTGGCGCTGAGGCGCCGAGCGGCGCGCCCCGGAGGCGAACGTCATCTGGCCCTCGGGCCTGTCGGAGAAATAGACGGGCGCGACCTCGAAAAGGGCGAGATCGGCGGTTCCCCGGTCCGCGTTTCGCTGGAGCGCGGCGACGAGGTTCGGCAGGATCGACGGCCGCATGACGCCGAGATCGGCTGAAATCGGGTTGGCGAGGACGAGGCCTTGCGCCTTCAGCCAGTTCTCGCCTTCGCAGAAGAGAGCGGCGCGACTTTCCTCAGTGAACGACCAGGTGACCGCCTCCTTCATGCCGCGCGCGGCGAGCGCGCGGCGAGCGCGGGCGCGGCGCATTTGCGCGCGCGTCAGCTTCGGCGTTTCGACGGCGGCCCGCGCGGGCAGCGTCGCGGCGGGGAGTTTGTCGTACCCGGCGATGCGGGCGATCTCCTCGACGATGTCGGCCTTGCCTTCAATGTCGGGGCGCCAGGCAGGAACGACGACGCGCCATTCGTCCCCGCGCTCAACGATAAATCCGAGGACGGACAAAACCCGCTCCACCTCATCGTCGGCCACGTTCATCCCCGTGAGGCGCTTCGTTTCGGCCGGCGGGAAATCGACTGTCCTCTCAGGCAAGGGGATTTCGCCGGCGAGCTCGACCGCCGAGGGCTCGCCGCCGCAGATTTCGAGGATGAGGCGCGTCGCCATCTCCAGGCCCGGGACGACGAAAGCGGGATCGACGCCGCGCTCGAAACGGTAACGCGCGTCAGAGACGATCCCGGTCTTGCGGCCCGTCTTGGCGGTGCGCAGGGGGTCGAAGTAGGCGCTCTCGATGAAAACGCTGGTCGTTTCTTCCGTGCAACCCGTTTCTTCGCCGCCCATGACGCCGCCGAGCCCGAGAACACGCGCCTCGTCGGCGATCACGCACATGGTCTCGTCGACCGCGTATTCCTTGCCGTCGAGGGCGAGGAAACGCTCCCCCTCGCGCCCGAGGCGGGCGCAGATCTCGCCCGTCAGCTTGTCCGCGTCATAGACGTGGAGCGGGCGCGCGCGGTCGTAGGAGAGATAATTCGTCACGTCGACGAGGGCGTTGATGGGGCGAAGGCCGATGGCGCGGAGCTTGTCCTGCAGCC
>CAZBOC010000432.1:0-2239 GCA_964493225.1 uncultured Caulobacterales bacterium
TGTAGAGCATGCTGCAGAAGCCAGAACGGCCCCGATCGGCGCGCCGTCGGATTTTCGCGTCAGGGGCGGCAGGGCGTGATAGGCGCGGAAGATGTAGGACGAGCCGTCGACGAGATAGAGCCGGCGGTTTTCAGGGGCCGGTTCGGCTTTCTTTGATTTCGCCGCCATCGCGATTACGTTCCTTTCCACAAACACGAAATTGAGGAGACGCCCATGGAAGTCCTAGGTATCCGGTTTTGCCGGGTCGCGAAACGCGAAAACGCCGAACAACTGGCGGCGATGCTGGGCGCGGACGGGCTCGGGCTCCCGGCTCGGGCCTTGCCGGAAAGCCTCGACGCGCCGGGCTTTCAGGGCGCGGTCTTCCCCGTCGAAGCGAACGGCGACAATTCCTGGATCGAGGTCTGGCCCGCCGGCGAAGCCATGCCGGAAATGGTCATGCTCCAGATCATCGTCGACGACGCCGACGCCTGGGCCGCGCGCGGGCGCGACAACGGGGTCGATATCAAGGGACCGGACAACGCTCACGGCGAGCGCATCTATTACATTGAAGGCCCGAGCGGCCTGCCGATCGCGATCGTCTCGAAGGCGGGTTAGCCTCGCGCGGGTCAGTCAGCGCGCTTGATTTGTAAGCGGATTGTTCGTCGGGACCTCCGCAGCGCAAAAAAGAGCGCCGCCCCCGAAGGGGCGGCGCCGGTTTCTCTCCCTTATGCCTTGTGCCTCAGGCGTCGAGGGCGACGACCTCGCCGTTCTCGCCGTCCTTGCGGGGCGTGCGTCGTTCGAGGACCGACTTCACCTTGGAGCGGAGCGGGGCGAGCTCGAGGGGCTTGGCGAGGACGTCGTCCATGCCGGCCGCCTTGTATTCCTCGCATTCGGCTTCGCTCGACTTCGCCGTCAGGGCGATGATGGGGGTCCTGGCGTTGACGCCGTCGGCGCGGCGGATGCGTCGGGTCGCCTCGACCCCGTTCATGTTCGGCATGGCGACGTCCATCAGGATCAGGTCGTAAGCCGTCTCCCTGGCCGCCTCGACCGCCTCGGCGCCGTTGCGGGCGGCGTCGGTCTTGACGTCGTACTCGCCGAGGACAGCCGCGATGAACTCCTGGTTGGAGGGGCTGTCCTCGACCACCAGGACCCGGCCGGAAACCTGGCGGCGGGCGGTGAAGGCGATGACTTCGGCGGAAGCCTGGTCGACGCCGGTCTCGACAGGGGCGAGGCCTTCGAGTTTCGCAAAGACCGCGCTGTCGGTGATGAGTTCGCCGATCTGGGCGTCGTATCCCATGGCGGCGAGATCGTCCGCGCCGACCGCGCTGGAGGCGGCGAGGATCATGGCGGCGTCCGAGACGAGGCCGTTGCGTTTGAGGCGGGCGGCGAGGTCGCCCGGGGCCATGTCGTCAAGCTGAGCGTTGACGATGACCGCGTCGACCGGCGCGCCGTCCGCGTTGAGACCGGCGAGGCGTTCGATCGCTTCCGCGCCGGAGGCGACCAGATGCGGCTCGGCGTTCATGGCGGGCAGCATCAGGGCGAAGACGTCGCGGTTGACCGCGATGGGGTCGACGACGACGATGCGCTTGGGCTCGGCGAGCGTCGTCTCGGTGCGGCGGGGCAGGATCGCGAGGTCCTCGGCCGGGGCGAGCGCGACGCTCAGCCGGAAGGTCGAGCCTTCGCCCAGCACCGTGTCGACGCCGATCTCGCCGCCCATGGCCTCTACGAGCTCCTTGCAAATGGCGAGGCCGAGGCCGGTGCCGCCATATTTGCGCGTGGTCGAGCCGTCCGCCTGCTGGAAGCGGTTGAAGAGGATCGCGACCTTGTCGTCGGCGATGCCGATGCCGGTGTCGCGGACCGAAAGGCTGATGGCGTTCTCGCCTTCTCCCTTCGAGGCGACCACGGCGACCGAGCCGGTTTCGGTGAATTTCACCGCGTTGCCAACGAGATTGACCAGGATCTGGCGCATGCGGTCCTTGTCGCCCATGACGAGGGCCGGGATGGCCGGGTCGATCTGGACGGCGAGGTTGAGGCCTTTTTCCCGGGCCTTCGGCTGCAGCAGCTTGACCGTATCCTCGATCGTGGAGCGCAGATTGAAGGCGCCCTCGTGCAGCTGGAGCTTGCCGGCCTCCATCTGGGACAGATCGAGAATGTCGTTGATCAATCCCAGGAGCGCTTCGCCCGATTGCTCGATGATGGCGACCTGCTCGCGCTGGTCGTCGGTGAGGTCGCCGGAGAGCAGGATCTTGGAGAAACCGAG
>CAZBOC010000433.1:0-2218 GCA_964493225.1 uncultured Caulobacterales bacterium
CTGCGCCCGCGACAGGGAGGAGACCCAGATCTTCATTGTTAGACGAACCTTTCGATCAACGCCTCGCCGGGGCAGCCGACATCGAGCGCAATCGCCGCCTTGACGGCCGTCTCGACGCGCTCGCGCGCGCTGACGTTCCTGTCCGCCAGCGCATAATCAACGCCCAGCGCGTAATCGACGCCGGAGCCGGCGCCCCAGAGACGGCCCGGCGGCACAGTCGAAAGCGCGAGGCTCGCGTCGAAATCCCAGATCCGGCCGGAGACATGCACGAGAATGCCGTCGACGCCGTAATTGGGGCTCGCGCCCTGGTCCTTCTGCTGACCGAGATTGTACCGTTCATAGGTTCCGCGCAGAAATTCGAATACGTGCAGTACGGATGTCGTCGCGCGCGGAAACCTTTCCTCGCTGAGCTGCAGGAACTGTTCGTAGACGCTTTCATCGCCGGAAAGACCGATCGCCCAGTGGCCGAAACGGAGCCATTTCGACGCGGGCCCCGGCGCGGGCGAATCGCCGATGGTCGCCCGATCGTTGCAGCCGAGCCAGATATCGCCGGTCCTCGCGTCGCTCAGCGCGCAGATGATCGTCATGGCCGCGCCCTCCCGAACCCCGTCGCCACGACGTATTTCTCGGCCGAATCAGATCGGCTCGCCTTCGGTTTGGCGTGTTTGACCGTCTCGAAATTTTTCTTCAGGAGGGAGAGGAGATCGCCCTCCGCGCCGCCCGCGAAGACCTTGCAGGCGAAGGCCCCGCCGGGCGCGAGGACGTCCATCGCGAAATCGAGGGCGGCGTCGGCGAGGGCGACGATGCGCAAATGGTCCGTTCCCTTGTGACCCGTGGTAGGGGCCGCCATGTCCGACAGCACGACGTCGGCCGGCCCGTCGAGCGCCGCCCTGAGGCGCTCCGGCGCGTCGTCGTCGAGGAAGTCCATTTTCAGAATCTGCGCGCCGGGGACCGGATCGACGTCCAGATAGTCGATCCCGACGACCTTCGAGGCCCCCGCCTTCGCCGCGACCTGGCACCACCCGCCGGGCGCGCAGCCGAGATCGACGACGCGCGCGCCCGGCTTCAGAAACCGGAACTTCTCGTCGAGTTCGATCAGCTTGTAGGCGGCGCGGGAGCGATAGCCTTCGCGCTTGGCGCGGGCGACATAAGGGTCGTTCAATTGTCGATGCAGCCAGAGCGTCGAGGAATGTTTGCGATAGCGGCCGGTCTTGACCTGAATGCTCAGCTCGCGCTGGCCGGTCGATGCGGATTTCGCGGCCGTCTTCTTCCGCGGCTTGGCCGCCGGCTTGAGGCCGCGCTTTTCCGGCTCGGCGCCGAGCGCGGTGCGCGCGATGTCGGTTTTGGACGCCTTCTTTCGCCTCGGCGAGCCGGATCGCTCGCCGGCTCGGTCGCTATTTGAAGATTTCCCGGATGGCGGATTGCGGCGCTCCATAGCGTTCTATAGCGAAAGCCCGGCCTTCTTGAAACCCCGCGGAGCGGGCGCGGCGGGTGCAACCGGCGGTGATTTGCGCCCGCGCCCCGAGCGTCTATAAGACTTCCGCCAGTCGCGTCGCAAACCGCCCCAAGGGTCCGGCGCGCTCCATCCAACGACCCGGAAAAGGGACCTTCAACATGTCGCTCATGGACCAACTGACCAAAGTCGTCGCCGCCCAGATTTCCGGCCCCGCCGCGCAAAAAACCGGGCTCAGCGAAAGCATGGCCGCGAAACTCGCGCCCATGGCCATGGCCGTGGTCATGAACGGCCTGAAGAAAAACGCGTCCGATCGGCCAGGCGCGGAAGCGTTGGCGAGCGCCCTGGACAATCACGACGGCGGCCTCCTCGACCGGCCGGAAGCGGTCGCGGACGACGCGGTGATCGACGACGGGCGCAGGATCCTCGGGCACGTTCTCGGCGCAAAACGCGAGGACGCCGAACGCCAGCTCGCGAGCGCGGCGGGCGGGCTTGACCAGAGCCAGGCCGGCGCGCTGCTCGCCATGGCCGCGCCGGCGGTTCTCGGCGCCCTCGGGAAGGCCAGGCGCGAACAGAACCTCGACGTTTCGGCCCTGACGGATCTCGTCAAGACCGAAGGCCAGCGCGCCAGGGAAGCGGCGCCGTCGGAGCTTTCGGGCTTCATGAGCATGCTCGACGCCGACGGCGACGGGAATCTGAGCAACGAGGCGATGGGGATCGGCAAACGCCTCCTCGGCGGCCTCTTCCGCCGCCGCTGACGCATCC
>CAZBOC010000434.1:0-2205 GCA_964493225.1 uncultured Caulobacterales bacterium
GGCGCGAATTCGCCTTGGACTGGGCTGAGCTTGCGTTATGGTTCGCCATCCTCCGGAAGGAGGCGGCAGGGAGGCTTAGTTGAGGCGCATATGGCGGAAAGCGGCGACACCGGTCGCCTGGGCCTCGCGGATGGCGGCTGCCCTTTGCGCCTGGCTCGCCGCGGGCGGGGCCGCCGCCGGCGAGGTTCGCGTCGCCGCGGCGACGAACTTCAGATCGACGCTCGATGAAATCAGCGCGGATTTCGAAGAAAGGTCCAGCCACCGCATCCTCGTCGCTGCGGGATCCACCGGCAAGCTTTATGCGCAGATCATGAACGGCGCGCCCTTCGACGTTTTCCTCGCGGCTGATCAGGAGCGGCCGGCGCGCCTCGTCGCGGAGGGCGCCGCCCTGAAGGGCTCGCGCTTCACTTACGCGATCGGACGCCTCGTTCTGTGGGGCCCCGGCGAGACGTCTGTCGGCCCGGAACGTCTGCGCGCCGGGGATTTCCGCCGCCTCGCCCTCGCCAATCCGGATCTCGCCCCCTACGGCGCCGCGGCCCGAGAGGTGATCTTCGCCCTCGACGCCGAAGAGGCGACGCGCGGCAAAGTCGTCCTTGGGGAGAATATCGGGCAGGCGTACGCTTTCGTGCGAAGCGGCGCAGCGGATGTCGGCCTCGTCGCCATGTCGCAATTGGCGCGGACGCCCCCGGCCGAGCAAGGCGGGTTCTGGACGCCTCCGGAAGATCTTTATAAGGAAATTCGCCAGGATGCGGTCCTCCTCACCCGCGGCGGCGACAATGAGGCGGCGCGCGCTTTCCTGGACTATCTCAATGGCGAAGACGCGGGCCGGATCATCGAAAGCGGCGGCTACGCGAGGGAATGAGCGATGCCCGACCTTTCCGCGCTCTGGCTCACCCTGCGCCTCGCCGCGATTGTCGCGGCGATCCTCATCCTCGTCGCCTCCCCGCTCGCCTGGTGGCTGGCGAGATCGCGCAATCCCCTCAGGCCGGCGATCGAGGCCGTCGTCGCCCTGCCCCTCGTTTTACCCCCGACAGTCCTCGGCTTTTACCTGCTGATCGCCTTCAATCCGTCGTCGCCGATCGGCGGCGCCTGGCTTGAAGTCACTGGCGACACGCTGGCGTTTTCGTTCCCGGGCCTCGTGGCGGCCTCCGTGATTTACTCCCTGCCCTTCGCCGTCCAGCCGCTGCAGGCCGCTTTCGCAGTCGTCTCCGAGGACCTTCTCGAGGCCGCGGCAAGCCTCAGGGCCTCGCGGCTCGATGCATTCCTGACGGTGGTCGCGCCATTGTCAGCTCGCGGATTTCTCACGGCGGGGGTCCTGAGCTTCGCCCACACGATGGGAGAATTCGGCGTCGTCCTGATGGTCGGCGGCAACATCCCCGGCGAGACCCGGCTTGTCTCCATCGCCATCTACGACCACGTCGAAACGCTGCGCTACGGCGAGGCGCATGCGCTGGCCGCGATCCTGCTCGCGCTTTCCTTTTCGGTTCTGCTGGTCGTCTACCTCGTCAATCGGCGCCCGTCAGACGATGCGCGCTGAAGGCCTCGAAGTCGACGTCGCCGCGCGGTTCCCCGGCTTTTCGCTCTCAATCGCGCATAACTTCGCCCTGAACGGATGCACCGCCGTGTTCGGACCGAGCGGCGCGGGAAAATCGACGCTGCTGCGCCTTATCGCAGGATTTTCAAGACCGGAGGCCGGAAGCATCACGTTCCGTGGACAGACATGGTTCGCCGGTGATCAGCGGCGCTTCATCCCCGCGCGCCGCCGCCCCGTAGGCGTCGTGTTTCAACAGGACCGTCTCTTTCCACACCTGACCGTCGAAGGAAACCTTCATTACGCGGACCGGCGTTGCAGATCCGCGGACCGGCGCTACGAGATCGCTGAGATTATCAAGGCGTTCGATCTGGAGAAACTCCTTGCGCGGCGGCCGCGCACCCTTTCCGGCGGCGAAAGGCAACGTGCGGCGATCGCGCGAACGCTTCTGACAAGGCCCGACCTCCTGCTTCTCGACGAGCCGCTTTCCGCGCTCGACGCGGGCCGGAAGGGTGAAATCATACCGTATCTGGACGATCTCGCCGGCAGATTCGGGGCGCCGACGCTTTATGTCAGCCACAATATCGACGAGATAGTGCGCCTCGCCGACGAAGTCGTCATTCTGAAATCGGGCCGCGTCGAAGCGGCCGGCCCGACGGCGGCGACGCTGAACG
>CAZBOC010000435.1:0-2201 GCA_964493225.1 uncultured Caulobacterales bacterium
CCCTGAGTCCCCGCCCCCCCCCCCGACGCTCCTTGGGTTCCCCGAGGAACCGGTCTGCGCAAGCGGGATCGCCGCGGCCAGCGCCCTGAGGCGGCGGCTTAGCGACCGACGCGAGCGTCGTCGGACAGGCGGCGTCGAGGCCCGGGCCTTTTCGCCCCGCCGCCGGCCGCAGCGAAGCTTTCTTAACAAAGCCCGGCCATGGTGCTAGCGAAACGCCGTGAAGAAGAGGGTTCAGGGGGGGTCGCGTGCTGCAGGCGCTGACGGGTTTTCTATCGGGCAAGACCGCGGACCTTGAAGCGCGGCTGGTCGGCGTTGCGGGCTTTACCGGTTACGGGGAACTTGAATACACGGCCTACCGGTCTGGACGCAGGCTCTGCGAGGTCGAGCTGCGCGGCGCGGCCGGCCGTTCGGCGGAGGTCTTCGCCGACGGCGTCCTGATCGGCCGCGTCGAGGTCGCCAACGGACGCACGGACCAGTTCTTCGACAGCCGCAGGGGACACGCGCTTCCGCCCCTAGAGGAAGGCGCGCGAATTGAGATCCGCCAGAACGGCGACGTCATTCTGGAGGGCGCCCTCGCGCGCGACTAACCCCTGTCGCCATCGACCCGCAGCATGAGGAGCAGGGTTTCGTCCTTCACCTCTACCTGGCGCAAAGACGATGGCGCCGTCCCTCGCCGCCGGGGCCTTTAATGTCGGTATATTGATTACTTTTCCTTGGAGAAGGGATTTTCCGGTTTTCGCAATATTAGCCTGATCGGAACGGCCGGGATGTCGAACGCGTCCCGGATCGAATTGACGAGATAACGACGATAGGAAGACGGCACGTCGTCCGCACGCGTACATTGCGCGACGAAAGTCGGCGGGCGCGTCTTGATCTGGGCGATGTATCTGAGCTTGATGCGCTGGCCGGAAATGGCGGGCGGAGGGTGGCGCTCGACGGCTTCGCGCAGCCAGACATTGAGATCGGGCGTCTTTACGCGCGCGTTCCAGTCCACATAGACTTTGGTCACGGCCGGCATCACTCGCTCGACGCCGCGCCCCGTCAGCGCCGAGAAGAAGATGATGGGCGCGCCCGGCGCCTGCGGGAGGAGACGCGTCGCCTTCTCGCGCAAATCCCGCGCCGCGCCGTCCTTGTCTTCGACGAGATCCCACTTGTTGACCGCGATCGCGAGCGCGCGGCCCTCGCGAATGACGAGATCGGCGATCTGGAGATCCTGCTTCTCGAAAGGGTTTTCCGCATCGAGAAGCAGAACCACGACCTCGGCGAACTGAATCGCGCGCAGCGCGTCGGCGACCGAAAGTCTTTCTAGCTTCGACTGCACGCGCGATTTTTTCCGCATTCCCGCAGTGTCGAAGAGTTTCACCGGCCAGTCGCGATCGGGGCCCCGCCATCGCCATTCGACGGAAATCGCGTCGCGCGTGATCCCCGCCTCCGGCCCTGTCAGAAGGCGCTCCTCGCCGATGAGGCGGTTGCCGAGCGTCGATTTTCCCGCGTTCGGCCGCCCGACAATCGCGATCCGCAACGGCTTCAACGGATCATCCCAGGCCTCTTCCTCCCCATCCTGATCTTCGTCGGCCGTCTCGCTGGAAGACGCCTCAGCCTCGGCGAAAAACGGCTCCAGCGCCGCAAAGAGCTCGCCCAGCCCCTCGCCATGCTCGGCCGAGAATCCGATCGGCTCGCCCATGCCGAGGCCGTAAGCGTCGTAAACGCCATGGTCGCCGGCGGCGCCTTCGGCCTTGTTGGCGAGGATGACGACGGGTTTGCCCGCCTCACGCAAAAGGCCTGCGAACGTCTCATCAAGCGGGGTCAGGCCCGCACGCGCATCGAATACGAATAGACAGAGATCGGCCTCCCTGACCGCCTGATCCGTCTGCTGACGCATTCGACCTTCTAGCGCGCGCTCGGGCGCCTCCTCCAGGCCCGGCGTGTCGATCACGACGACGTCGCGTCCGGCGATGCGCGCCGCGCCCTCGCGCCGGTCGCGCGTGACGCCGGGCGCGTCGTCAACGAGCGCCAGCCGTCTGCCCGCCAGCCTGTTGAACAGCGTCGACTTGCCGACATTCGGCCGCCCGACAATGGCGATCTTGAAGGGCGGCATCGACCTCCTCGCGCGCAGCCCCGGCCTATTTCAGCGCGTAGAGCTTGCCTTTTTCCGTCAGGACAAAGATGGTCTCGTCAGCGACGATCGGCGAGATGACCGA
>CAZBOC010000436.1:0-2191 GCA_964493225.1 uncultured Caulobacterales bacterium
TCTTGACTTTCCGCGGCGAAAGCCGCTCGACGGCGCGCACGCCCGCCCGCGCGCCAATTTCCTCCGGCGCCCGCATGTCCTCGAAGTGCGTGCGCGAATCATAATCATAGTCCCGCTCCATGCCGTCGCTGTTCTCTGCGAGAACGCTGACGGAAATCGAATGGTGCGAGCCGCCGGAAGACCCGAAAAAACCGCCGCTCGTCGCAAGCCACTTGGAGCCTTGACCGTAACTCGCGCCGGCTCCGGAGGAATTGACGACGCCGTCAATGGCGAGCGCCGCTTCCTCGCATGTCGCCGCGAGCGTCTTCAGGCGCTCCGTGTCCGGTTCATTGAAATCGCCGAGATCGAGCTCGGGGAAGGGCGGGCGCGCGAGCCGATCCTCCGGGGCGAGGCCGCAATAGGGATCTTCCGGCGCGGCTTTGGCCATGGCCGCGCAGCGCTCGACAACGTCGTCGAGCGAAGGCTTCGCGAGGTCGGTCGTGGAAACGCTGGCCTGACGCTTGCCGACGATGATCCTGAGGCCGAGATCAAAGCCTTCGGAGCGCTCCACGTCCTCGAGCGCCCCGAGGCGCCAGGAAACGCCGTGGGAGACGCCATGCTGGAGCACGGCGTCCGCCGCGTCGGCGCCGGCGCTTCCGGCGGCGCGCAGGAGCCGCGTGAGAATGTCTTGTGCTTCGTCGTCTTTCATGGGCCGGGCATAGAGCCTAGCGCGCGCTCTCGCAAGGCGGCGGGGCGTTTGCGTCGTTCAGGCGCAAGCGCCGGCGCGTTCGCGCTCGGCCCCGGCGGCCCATTCGGCCATGGCGGGAAGGGCCGAGATCGTCTCGACATAGGCCGCGCAGACTGCGTCCATCTCCACCGGACCGTAAGTGCGGATGCGCGAGACGACCGGCGCGTACATCGCGTCCGCGATCGAGAAGGCGCCGAAAAGAAAATCGCCGCCCGAGCCGAATTCGCCCCGGCACATGCGCCAGAGTTCGAAGATACGCTCCAGGTCGCGCGCGACGCCGCCGCTTGTCGTGTGGCGCAGATCGCGTCGCGTGAACATCATCGGCCAGACGGTCCTCAGCGCCGGAAACCCCGAATGCATCTCCGCGGCGGCCGCCCGCGCGACGCCGCGCGCGCCGGCGTCCGTCGGCCAGAGCGATTTATCGGGGTAGAGATCATTCACGTATTCGCAGATCGCGAGCGAGTCCCAGATCCGGCGTTCCCCGTCTTCCGCGGCGTGCGTCAGGAACGGAACCAGTCCCGAGGGAGATCGCGCCTTCAACGCCGCGCGACTCTCAGGCCGGTCGAGGAGGATGGTTTTCTCGGCGAACGGAATATCGACCGCTTTCATTGCGATCCAGGGCCGCAGGGACCACGATGAAAGCTCCTTGTCCCCGATTGTGAGCGTCAGGGCGTGCATCACTCGGCGGGCGCGTGCGGGTGGGTCTTGTCGATCGTCTTGCGGATCACGGCCGGCAGCCGGTGCCTGTAACGCAAAAGCGAACGATCGATTTCCGGCCATTTGCGTCGAATCGCCCGAACGAGCCGCTGGAAGGCCGGAATATAGGGCGCAAGAAGCGTCACGCCGAGCGTGACCATGATCAGCCCGAACGGTATGGGCAACGGCAGCACGATCAAGCCGACGATAATGAGAATGGAGCCGACTAGCTGATGGATGATCGGCATCATGCCGCGCCGCTTCTCCCGGATCGATGGCCGCAGGCTGCGACGCAATGTCTGTTTAGAACGCTCACAATCCGAGGATAGGGAGGCTCGCGGCGATGGTAAAGAACAGCCTGCGAAAATCTCGTTAACATGTGCGTCATGTTCGCCGTTCCGAACGCAGGCGGGACGGCGCGCCAGAAAAATCAGCGGAGGAGCCCGTGTCCTATCGATCCTTGAGGGATTTCATGGAAAAGCTCGAGGCGGCGGGAGAACTCGTCCGCGTGGCCGAGCCCGTCTCGACGGTTCTGGAAATGACGGAGATCCAGACGCGGCTCCTCGCCGAGGGCGGGCCGGCGGTGATTTTCGAAAAACCGGTCGCGGAGGACGGGTCGGTCTCACCGATCCCCGTGCTCGTCAATCTGTTCGGCACGGTGAAACGCGTCGCCATGGGCGTCACCCTCGACGGGAAGGAACGGACCAGCGGGCGCGACCTGCGCGAAGTCGGCGAGCTTCTCGCATTCCTGCGCCAGCCCGAGCCGCC
>CAZBOC010000437.1:0-2175 GCA_964493225.1 uncultured Caulobacterales bacterium
CCGGCGGCGTCGGTTCGACGGATTTCGACGGACCGGAGGGCCTCGACCCCTTGATTTCCGGTGACGCAGTGACCTTGAGCGACGACCGTCGCTTCCTCTTCGCCGTCAACGCCGGCTCGAACTCGGTCTCGGTCTTCATGATCAGCGAGGACCTGACGCTGCGCCTCGTCGACACCGAGCTTGTCGACGGCGTCGCGCCGAACTCCATCGCCTATCGCGACGGCGTGATCGTCGTCACCTCCATTGATGCGGACGGCGTCTTTACGGGCGAGCCCGACCAGGAAGGCGCGATCGAGAGCTTTTCGATCGCCCGCAACGGCAATCTGCGCCCCATCCGCGGATCGCGCCGGGTCCTCGAAACGCGTCCCTCAAATGTTCAGTTCACGCCGGACGGCCGTTTCCTGACGGTCACCTCCATCAACGCCGGCGCGGCGGGCCTGGCGAGCGGGTCCAACGACGAGATCGTGATCTTCGGCGTCGACCGCAGCGGCGTTCCCTCGCCCGCGCCCCTCGACGGCGCCAGTTCGACGGAAGTCAACAACCCGGAAGGCCGGAACCTGCCTTCGGCGATCAGTCACCGGATCGTTTCCGACGACGGCCGCCAATTCGCGGTCGTCTCCGAAGCGCGCGAGTTTTCCGCCCCCGGCGCGCCGCCGACCTTCCCGAACCTCCAGAGCGGCTCAATCTCCACCTGGGAAATCTCCGATACGGGCGAGCTTCTCCCGGTCAGCCTCGACGTGCGCAGCAGCGCCAGCATTTTTGACGGCGAGCGCACGACCTGCTGGCTCGTATTCTCCGATGACGGAGAAGAGTTCTGGGCGTCGAACACGGTCGATTCCAATATCTCCACCTATTCCTTCGATGAAGGCGTCGTGGAGTTCGTTGAAATCTCCGCGGACCAGCCGGGCGTCGTCAACCGCACCGATGGCGGCCTCGCCTTCGGCGCGGAGAGCGACGGCTTCATCGACATGGCGACGAGCGACAATGGCGAATATCTCTATCAGCTCCTCGGCCTGCGCGGCGGCGTCAATGTCTACCGCACCGAAGACGACGGCTCCCTGACCCTGATCCAGGAAGTCACAGGCGACCTGCCGGTCCTCGACACGCAGGGCATCGCGGCGTTCTAAGTCTCAAGCGAGTTAATCAAGAAATCGCCGAGCCGTCCGATTGGTTGGCTCGGCCTTTTTCATCCGACTGATCGCGAGCCCGCACGCGCCGTCAAGCGGCCTCTTCGTCCGTAAACTGACCGTGCTTCCTGAAGCGGACCATGTATTGCGGCAGGATCGCCTCGAGGGCGGTCGGCGCGACGCCGAGATCCTCGATCGTCCCGATCCCTTCCTCGCGCGACGCGCCGACGATGTTGTCGCGTTTCAGCAGCTTGATCTGGTCGCGCGTGATGGGCGGCTGCGCGAACGGAACAAGATGCATGGCCTCTCCCGCGAGTCCGACGAGAGGCGCAAGGGCGAACGGGATCGGCGCGAAAAGTCTCTTGCGTCCGGTCTCGCGGAGCATTTTTTCCAGAAGCTGCCTGAACGTATAGACCGTCGGTCCGCCGAGCTCGTAAGTGCGCCCGCGCGCCTCGGGCCGCTCCAGCGCGGCTGAGATCGCGTCGGCGACGTCGTCGACATAGACAGGTTGAAACCGCGTCTTGCCCCCGCCGATCAGCGGCAGGGCCGGCGACAGCGAGGCCATCTCCGCGAACCGGTTGAAGAAGTCGTCCTCAGGCCCGAAAACGATTGAGGGGCGGATGATCACCGCCTCGGGGAGCGCCGCGCGCACCGCCTGTTCGCCTTCCGCCTTCGTGCGCGCATAAAGGCTGTCGCTGTTCGCGTCGGCGCCGATGGCCGAGACATGGACGAAATCCTTCACGCCCGCTTCCGCCGCGAGTTCGGCGACGGCCGCCGCGCCGCCCGCCTGCACCGACGCAAATTTCTGCTCGCCCGACTGGGAAAGCAATCCAACGAGATTCACGACGGCGTCGGCGCCCTTGAGCGCCTCCTCGATCGACGGACGATGACGCAAATTGGCTTGGAACAGCTGGATCTGCCCGACGACGCCCATTGGTCGCAGGAACTGGGCGTGGTGGGGCCGACGCACGGCCGCGCGCACGCGCCAGCCGCGCTTCGCCAACTCGCGCACGACGTTGCGGCCGATAAACCCTGAACCACCGAAAAC
>CAZBOC010000438.1:0-2172 GCA_964493225.1 uncultured Caulobacterales bacterium
ACACGAAGGACAGCCAGGGCGTGCATTATTCCTGCGATCTCGGCGGTCAGGCGCGACTGGGGCCCGATATCACCTGGGGCGCCGCGCTTGGCGACTACGACGTCGACGAGACCCGCCTCGATTACTTCGTGGCGAGCGCCCGGCGTTACTGGCCGGGCCTTGACCCGGCGCGCCTGCATCCCGGCTACGCCGGCCAGCGCCCCAAAACGACGGGTCCCGGCGAGGAGGGCGATTTCGCGATCCTCGGGCCGGCGGCGCACGGCTCGACCGGCTATATCGGCCTTTACGGCATTGAATCGCCTGGATTGACGGCATGCCTTGCGATCGGCGGGTATGTCGCCGCGATGGCCGGTTGACGCAGGAGGCTGCTTTTCCGAGCCGATTGGGGCATAATCGCACAGGTGAAGACGGCTATTTGAGGACCCAGACCCATGAGCGAAGCCGCGGTCGATCGCACGGCGCAAACCTCGCCCAGCGGCGAAGAAGAACTCCGTTTCATCCGCAACTTTCACGACGTCTTCCTGAGCATCGGCCTCGGGCTCTTCATCGTCGGCATCGGCGTCGCGTCCTCGATGATCGTCGGCGAGAAGTTTCTCGCCATGCTGGGGACGGGGTTCGACGGCGTGCCGAGGGCGCTGGCGACGACCGCCGCCGCGGTCGCCTTTGTCGACGCGGCGATCGTCTGGGCCCTCGCAGAGGTCTTCGCGCGCACGCGCCGGCTCTTCCTGCCGGCCATCGTGATCCTCATCGGCTTCGTCTTTTTCGTGGTCGTGGGGACGGGGTGGGCCTACGCCGCGACCGTCGGGATCGAGGACTACGAGCGGATCTCCTTGAAGATCCGCATGCTGTTTTTCCTTCTGGCGGTTTCGGCGACGATCGCGACGTTCGCCTATTACCTGCGCATGAAGCTGCCCTTCGCGATGGGCCTCGGCGGTGCGGCGCTCGCGGGAACGATCGTGACGGGGCTTGCGATTTTCATCCCGGCGATCCTCACCGAGCACGTTCTGAAGGTGATCCTGCTGGAGGGGCTCTTCCTGTTCCTGCTGGGCGTCTATTACGACGCGCGCGATCCTGAACGCCGAACGCGCCTTTCAGACAACGGCTTCTGGCTGCATTTCTTTGCGGCGCCGCTGATCTTTATTTCCGTGACCCGGATGGCGGCTGGCGGCGAGGGGCTCGACGCCTTCGCAACGGGGGGCGCCGCGTCCGCGCCGATTGCGACGCTTCTGATCGTTTTTGCATTCGCGTTCGTGTCGCTTATGATCAACCGCCGCGCGCTGCTTGTTTCCGGCCTCATATCGGCGATCATCGCCGTTTCTGTTCTCATGAACAAAACGGCGCTCAACAGCGGCTGGACGGCGGCGGCGACGCTTCTGATCCTCGGCGGGGCGATGGTCGCCCTCGGCGGCGGCTGGCACAGCCTGCGCGCGGTTCTCGTCTCGCCCTTTCCCAAATCAGGCCTCATCGCCCGGATCATTCCGCCGGAAACCGGGCCCAACCCCCGAGACCAGCTTGTCGGTTGAACGCCCGCGCAAAGACGGCCTCGTCCGGATCCGCGATGGCGCTGCAATTTCGTTCTTGCCGCAACGCAAGCCAACCGGTATAGCCGTGCGCTTGCGAAAGGCGGGGTAGCTCAGTTGGTGAGAGCGCAGGATTCATAACCCTGAGGTCGGGAGTTCAAATCTCCCCCCCGCTACCAGGGACCCCGGCTTCGCACGACAAGCGCCGGACGTCGACTAGGCGGGCGCAACGTAGAGACCAGGCCTGCACGGCGTAGAGACTGCCCAGAGACGGTAAAAGGATTGTCAGTGATGCTACCCGCATCGGCGGTCTTGCGATCGCCCAGCCTTAATTATTCGGCTCGAATCGCTTAGCCGGACCTCAACTTAGCGAAACCTCGAAAGGGGGCGCGACTGCGCGGCGGAGCGGGGTCCGCCGGGGTATGCGTCACGCCCTCAGCGCGCGAGGGGGGATCCGCACGCAGGCGTTCCTCAAGTTCTCAATCACGAGCCGCTCCGAAAAAAAAGGTTTTTGTGAAGCTTCTCCCGCAGCCGCCGGCGAAGCTTATCGTCGCGAACCTTGAGATGGTGCCCAGGAGAGGACTCGAACCTCCACGTCCGTACGGACACCAGCACCTGAAGCTGGCGCGTCTACCAATTCCGCCACCTGGGC
>CAZBOC010000439.1:0-2169 GCA_964493225.1 uncultured Caulobacterales bacterium
GCCGTTCCCATCATCAGCAAGGGAGCGGTTATCCATGTCAAACGAATTTCAAGCCCTGTCGTTCAAAAACGCGGCGGGCGCGCTGACCGGCGAACTTATGGCCGAGGGCGCGAATTTCTATCTCGGCGGTTCGGGCGCGGGAGGCGATTTCTCGCTGCGCGACGCGGACGGGCGCCAGACCGTTCACCTCGACGGCGGCGACGGCAATCTCACGCTCGGCGGGCCGGGCCATAATGGCGACATCGGTCTTGTCTGCGACGAAGGCAAGCTCCGTATCCACATCGACGGCGGGGCGGCCAACATGTATCTCGGCGGCGAGGGCGCCGGCGGGGACATCGCGCTGAAGCACCATGAAGGCGAGACGACGGTGCATGTCGACGGCGGTTCTGGGAACATCACCCTCGGCGGCGGCGGGACGCAGGGCGACGTGGCGCTCGTCAACGCCGATCGTCAGCAAACGGTGCATATCGACGGCGGCAACGGCAACATGACTCTTGGCGGCGCCGGTTCGGAAGGCGACGTGACGCTCCTGAACACCGAAGGCGGCCAGAGCGTCCATATTGACGGCGGCAACGGGAACATCACGCTCGGCGGCGCGGGCGCGCAAGGCGACGTCGTTCTGACCGACGGGGCCGGCAAACAGACCATCCATCTCGACGGCGGCGAAGGCGTCATCAAGGTCAACGGCCATGCGGTCGCGACCGCCGACCATGTCTTCGCCCCCGATTACGCCCTTGCGCCGCTAGACGCCGTCGCGGCGCATATTGCTTCGAAGGGGCATCTTCCCGGCGTTCCGTCTGCGGAAGAAATGCGCCGAGAAGGCGTCGATCTCATCGCCATGAACGCGAAGCTTCTGGAGAAGGTCGAGGAACTGACGCTCTACATCCTGAAGCAGGAACAGCGCATCGAGGCTCTGGAGGCGGGCGGGGCCGGCTGAGCCTCGAACGCCGGTCGCGGCGACCGCAGCCTGTCGTTTCTTCCCGGCGGCGAGCCGGCGGGGCGGCAGGCGAGCGCTACATGAAATTTTGACAAGGAAATGTCTCTGGTCGGGACAGGCCGCGTCGCTGCGTCTAGGTTCCGCCTTGGCAATACCGCCTGCAGAGGGAGCAAATCATGAAGAAACGACTCGCTTCGGTCATCGCGGCCGCCGTCGCAGCGACGCCGGCTTTCGCCGCCATAACGACGATCGAATTCAAACGCGACACAGGCGAAACCCAAATCGTCACGCTCGACGGCGAGGGCACGGCGACCAACGCCGAGGGCGCGTCCTTTCCGTACACCTATGACGAAGCGACGTTGACTTTGTGCTTCGAACTGCCGGAAAGCAAACCCTGCGCGACCTTCGCCGAGGCCAATGACGATCCGCAGGTCGGCGACAGCGTCCGCTATACGGCCGCCGACGGCGCCGAAGGCACGGCGACGATCACGGCTATTGAAGAGTAATTATAGATTTCTCTTAGGCTCAGTCAGGGCCCAAATTATCTGTTGCAATAGTGTTGCAATAGTGCAGCCCGCCGAATGATGTTTCGGCGGGTTCCATGCGCGGTGATCAGCCGAGTCGGGCCTTTGCGAAGGCCGCGAAGGCTGGGCCGAAGGTTGGGTTTTCAAGCCCGAGATCGAGATTGGCTTTCAGCCAGCCAAGCTTCGAGCCGCAATCGTGGATGACGCCTTCGCAGATGCAGGCGTTGAACGTCTGTTCATGAACGAGCTTGTTCATGGAATCGGTCAGCTGAATTTCGCCGCCGGCGCCGTGCTCCTGCGTCTCCAGGAGCTGGAAAATCTCCGGCTGCAGAATGTATCGGCCGATAATGCGGAAATTCGAGGGCGCTTCCTCCGGCGCCGGCTTCTCGACCATGCCCTTCATCCCGACGAGATTGCCTGAACGCCCGGTCGGATCGATGACGCCGTATTTCGCCGTGTCCTCGCGCGGGACCTCTTCGACCGCGACGACGTTGCCGCCGCCCGTCGCCGCGTAAGCGTCGACCATCTGTTTCAGAAAGCCGGGTCGCGCGGGAACGATTTCGTCTGGAAGCGAAACGGCGAAGGGCTCGTCGCCGACGATCGCGCGCGCGCACCAGACGGCGTGGCCGAGGCCGAGCGGCGCCTGCTGGCGGGTGTAGGAAACCTCGCCCGCCTGCGGCAGCGCGTCGACGATCCCGTTCAGGATGT
>CAZBOC010000440.1:0-2140 GCA_964493225.1 uncultured Caulobacterales bacterium
CCGTCGACCATGACAAGCTCGCCGCGGGCGATCAGGCGGTCATTGACGTAAAGATCAATCGGTTCGCCGACCTTGCGATCGAGCTCGATCACCGCGCCGTCGCCGAGCGTCATCAGGCTGGCGACGTCCATCTTCGTCTTGCCGAGGACCGCGGATATGGTGACGGGCACGTCGTCGACTGCGGCGAAGGGCGCGGGCGTCTCGCGCGGGGGCGGCGCGTGCGTGACGTCCTCTGCCGAGAGTTCAGGAAGCGACGGCGGGTCGCCGGGGCTCTCCCCTGCGGGCTCGTCTTCCGCGGCCCTTGAAGACGCGGCGTCGTGGTCGGCGTTCATGACGGTTCCTCCGTTTGGGGATTGTCGGCGAGTGTTTCCGCTCCGGGGCGGTCGGCGCAGAGAAGGGCGTCGACGGCCTTGCGGACGGCCGAGAAGTCCCGCGAGACCGATCCGCCGCGCCACTCGCATCGGCACTCGCCGGCGGCGAGGCCGGCGTCGGCCTCGACAGCGACGAAATCATCGGCGCCGCGCTCGGCGACGACCGCCCGCAGGCGGTCGACGAGACCGGTCTCGCCGCCCACCTTCAGGCGCGCCGGCTGGCGGTCGTCGGCGGCGATCAATTGATCGAGGAGATCGACGGCTCCGGTCAGCGCATGTTGCGCGCCGACGCCGGCGCAGAAGCGTTCGAGGAAAGCGCCCGTCAATGCGCGCGCCCCCTCGCGCGCGCGGGCGGGACCCTCGACGAATTAGTCGCGCGCCCGGGCGAGCGCGGCGGCGGCGGCCTCGAGCGCCTGCGCCTCGGCGGCGTCGGCCATGGCGCGGGCCTGCGCCTCTCCGTCGACGAAGCCGTTCCTGTAGGCCTGTTCCAGATCGGCCGCCGACAAAGCCGGCGCGGTCTCTTCGGCGGCGGCCGGCGTCGGTTTCTGTTCGGAGGGAGAATCGAGGTCGTCGAAAGCGAAGGGTCTGATCGATGCGGCCATCCTAGTAGACGAGCTCCTCTTCATTGCTCTTCGCGAGGAAGATCTCGCCTTCCTCGGCGAGGCCCTTGGCGATCTCGACGATTTTTGACTGGGCTGCATCGATTTCGCGCATGCGCGTCGGGCCCATGATGTCGATGTCGTCGCGAAGAATGCCGGCTGCGCGCTCGGACATGTTGACGAGGAAATGGCGGCGAACCTCCTCGCTCGCCCCTTTCAGGGCCTTGGCGAGAACCGACTTGTCCGTAAAACGAAGAAGCACCTGAATGTCCTGACCGTCGAGGCGCAACAGATCTTCGAAGACGAACATCAGGGATTTGATCCGGTCGGCGGCGCTCGGATGCTTGCGCTCGAGCGCTTCGATGAAACGCCGCTCCGTCGCCCGGTCGAAATTGTTGAAGATCTCCGCCATCGCTTCGTGCGGGTCCTTGTCTTCGCCGCGCGAAAGCGCCGCCATGAACTCCGTACGCAGCGTTTGTTCTATCTGGTCGAGAACGTCCTGCTGCACGGGACCCAGCGTCAGCATGCGGTTGATCACTTCCTCGCCGAGCATTTCGGGCAGGGCCGAGATCACGCGCGCGGCGTGGTCGGGCCTGATCCGCGAGAGAATGACCGCGATCGTCTGGGGGTGCTCGTTCTTCAGATAACCCGAAAGCACGCGCTCGTTCACATTGGCGAGTTTCTCCCACATGGTCTTGCCGGCGGGGCCCTTGATCTCCTCCAGGATCGAGGACACCTTCTCTGCAGGCAGAACGTTTTGCAGTAGCCGGCGCGCGGACTCAACCGAGCCGGTCACCGTGCCGGTCGTCGAAAGGCTCTGAACGAAATCCATCAGCAAGGCCTCGACCACCTCCGCCGTCACCGAGCCGAGCTTGGATATGGCGAGCGTAACCTCGCGCAATTCTTCCTCGTCGAGAGAGGCCCAGAGCGGCTTGCTCGCCTCCTCGCCGAGCGCGAGCATCACGACCGCGGCGCGTTCCGCGCCGGACAGTTGATCGATCTCGCTGACGACGCCCGCGATCATGACGCCTCGCGGATCCAGCTCTTCAGAATGCCGGCGGATTCATCCGTATGCCCTTTCACGACTTCAGCGACCTGTTTCAGAGAGGATGCGCGCACCTGCCCCTCGACCCGGGCTGGCGCGTGCTCGACGTCGGCACCGGCCGCGGT
>CAZBOC010000441.1:0-2138 GCA_964493225.1 uncultured Caulobacterales bacterium
CGTAGGCGTTGATCTCTTCGAGGAGCTTCGTTTTCGCCTCGAACGGCATGGCGTTCAGGGGATTGTCGTCGTCGTAGAGTTTCGCGTTGGTGCGCGAGGGGCCCTCCGCGAGCGTTCCGCGCGCGCCCGTCTTCACCGCCTGAACGGCCTCGGCCGAGCGCTTCAACGCCGCTTCGGAAAGCTCCGAGGCGTGGGCGTATCCGGTCGATTCCCCACAGACGCAGCGCAGGCCGAAGCCCTGTTCGACGTCGTAGCTCGCCGTCTTCAGCCGGTCGTCGTCGAAAACGAAAGCTTCGGACTGGGCGTATTCGAGGTAAAGCTCACCGTCGTCGGCGTCCCTCAAGGCGTCGTCGACGAGAGATTGCGTGCGGGATTGATCAAGGTCGGTTCGGGAGAAAAAAATTGATTCGGCCATGCCACACACCTAGTCCGCGCCCGCCCGCGACGCAACGGCGCGAAAGGCCGGCGACAACCTTGCTATGCGACCATTTTTCCGGCGTTTCGGCGATGACTGTTCCGCGCGCAGGCGCATATAACCTGTTCGTGATTGACCCCGCCGCGGAAGCTGATAGGCGGTGCGAAGACTGGAGCGACGGTGTTGCGAGTGATGCTGGGAGCGAAGATGGCGAAAGAATGGGGCGCGGCCCTCGCGGCGGGTGCGGCGGTCGGCGGCGGGGCTGCGCTGGCCCAGCCCGTTCAGGGCGGGATTGCGCTGCAGACGGCGAAGTCGCCGGTCGCCCACGAGGTCCACACCTTTCACAACTGGGTCCTCATGCCGGTCATGGTCGGCATTTGCCTCCTGGTGCTCGGCCTGTTGATCTGGGTCATCTGGAAATATAATTCGAAGGCCAACCCGGAACCGCGCAAATTCAGCCACAACACGCTGGTGGAAGTTCTCTGGACGGGCGTCCCGATCATCATCCTTCTGTTTATCGCCCTGTTCTCCTTCGACCTTCTTTACAAGGAAGATATGATCCCGGACGGCAAGCAGGTCGTCTTCGAAGCCGACGGCAGCCGGAGCGTCTTCAAATTCGCGAACGATTTTTCCGAGCGCCGCATGCTGAAGCGTCCCGAACACATCGAGGTGGCGCTCGCGGGCGCCGAGGGCGAGCGCCGTCTGCGCAATCGTCGCGATTACAGGATCGAAGGGCTCGGCGAGGAGGAGATCACCGTCGCTCTCGAGCAAGCGCCGGCGGCCGGCGAAAGCGTCATCATCCGCGGCGGGCGCACGCGGGTGGGTCCGGGCAAGGCTCTCGGGGTTTTCGGAGCCGACCGCAAGGAGATCGCGCTCGCGCCGAGCGTCACGTTGAAAGTCAATGGGTACCAGTGGGGATGGACGTATTCCTATCCGGATTTCGGCGATTTCGAAGTGACGTCGAACATGCTGCCGGAGGATCAGACAACGCCGGAGCTCTATCTCCTCGCCGTCGACAATCCGATTTATCTTCCCGTAGGGGAATCGATTCGCGTGGTGACGACGGCTCGCGACGTCATCCATTCCTGGGCGATGCCGAATTTCGCCATCAAGATCGACGCCGTGCCGGGTCGGATCAACGAGACGTGGCTGAAAGCGGACGAAGCCGGGACCTATTACGGGCAATGCTCGGAAATTTGCGGCATCAAACATTCGTTCATGCCGATCGAGGTCCGAATGGTCCCCCGCGAGGATTTCATGGCCTGGGTCGACGAACAGCGCGCTCTGAACGGCATGGAGCCGATGGCGTCGCGCACGAATGACGACGACGGCGAACGTCTCGCGGCCGCGCAGTAACGCAGGAACAAGGTGACAGATCATGGTTGACGCACAAGCGACCGGCGCCCAGGGAGGACACGACGCCTCGCATGACCAAACGCCGCCATTTCTCGTCCGGTGGTTCTGGTCGACGAACCACAAGGACATCGGCACGCTCTACCTGATTTTCGCCATCGTCGCCGGGGGCGTCGGCGGCGCGATGTCGGGCCTGATGCGCATGGAGCTCGCCGAGCCCGGCGTGACGTTCCTGACGCACTTCACGGGCGGCAATCCCGAGGCGGCCTACAACTTTTACAACGTGCTGATCACGTATCACGGGCTCATCATGATCTTCTTCATGGTGATGCCGGCGATGATCGGCGGCTTCGGCAACTGGTTCGTGCCG
>CAZBOC010000442.1:0-2131 GCA_964493225.1 uncultured Caulobacterales bacterium
TGGGCATCTTCACGGCGAAGGAGGCGAAGAAGGCGAGCCAGAGCCAGGTCTGGACCTGCGGAGAAAAGATCCCCTGTTCGAGCTGGAGCCGTTGCAGCGCGGGAATGTCGGTCGTCCCCGCCGTCGCGTACATCCACGCCATGGCGATCAGCAAAAGGACGGAGCCGAGCAGAGTGTAGAGGAAAAACTTGACCGCCGCGTAGACGCGGCTCGGCATGTCGATCCCGGCGAAGACCTTGCGCCCTTCCGAACCCCAGACGCCGATGATCAGGAACATCGGAATGAGGCTCGCCTCGAAGAAGACGTAGAACAGAAAAAGATCGAGCGCGCAGAATACGCCGAGGATCAGCGTCTCCAGGACGAGAAACGCGATCATGTAATCGGCGACCCGCTTCGTGATGGAGGTCCATGAAGCGAGGATGCAGATCGGCATGATGAACGTCGTCAGGAGGACGAAGAGGATCGAAACGCCGTCGACGCCCATCTTGTAGCCGACCCCGCCGCCGAGCCACTCCGCGCTCTCAACGAGCTGGTAGCCGCCGAGGCCGGGATCGTATTCCACGGCGTAGACAAGGGCGGACACGAGAAAGGTCCCCGCCGTAAAGAAGAATGCGATGTTGCGCGCGTTGCGGTCGATCCGCGCGGCCTCGTCGGGTTCGAGCCCGCCTTCGGGACCGGTGCGCGCCATCAGGCGCAGGGCGATGATGCTCGCGACCCCGATCAGCGGCAGATAGGTGATCAGGCTGAGCCAGGGCGTCGATGCGATGCTTTCGGTCACGTCGAGCCCCCTCTCAGCGCGCGATGATGTAAGTGATGAAGAGCGCGACGCCTATCAGCATCACGAAGGCGTAGTGATAAATCAGACCCGTCTGCATACGGACGATACGCCTGGCCCCCGCCGCGACGACGGCTGCGAGCCCGTCCGGCCCGACGCCGTCGATCGTCTTGCCGTCGCCGTCGAGCCAGAGGAACCGGCCGATGGCCAGAGCCGGCCGCACGATGAGGAAATCGTAGATCTCGTCGAAATACCACTTGTTCTTCAGGAAGGCGTAGATCATGCCGCCTTCGGCCAGAAGCCCAGGTCGGAGGGGATCGCCGCGCAGATAATGCCAGGAGGACGCGCCGAAGCCGATCAGCATGGCGACGAAAGGCGCCCACAAGACCCACAGGGGAAAATGGTGCTCGCCGGCATGGGCGCCGTCCTTGGACGCGGCCGCGGCCGCGTCCTCCACGGCGCGCGACCGATCCGCCCCCGGAGGCGCCACGCCGTCGCCCGCATCGTCATGGGCGGGGTCCGCGCCATGGTCGGCGTCGGACGAATAAAGCGCGCCGTTCCAGAAAGCGTCGGCCCCCTTGCCGACGAAATCTCCGTAGAAGGCCATGCCCGCCGCGAGGGCCCCGATGGCGAGCGGCACGAGCGGTATCATCATGGCGTCGGGAACGGCGTGGGGGTGCTTTCTGACATGTTCCGGCGCGCGGGATTTGCCGTAGAAGGTCAGGTAAATGAGCCGCCAGGAGTAAAACGCGGTGAAGACAGCCGCGATAAGCCCCATGACGAAGGCGTAATTGGCGAACGGCGTCCCGGCCTCTCCCGCGGCGAAGGCGCTCTCGATGATCATGTCCTTGGAGACGAAGCCGGCCGTGCCAAGGGGCGCGCCGAACAGCTTCAGCCCGGGGATCCCGATCCCGGTGATGGCGATGGTGCCGATAATCATGAGAATGTGCGTGAAGGGCATGATCGTCTTCACGCCGCCCATTTTCTTCATGTCCTGCTCATGGTGCATGCCGATGATCACGGCGCCCGAGCCCAGGAACAAGAGCGCCTTGAAGAAGGCGTGAGTGAAGAGGTGGAACATCGCGGCACCATAGGCGCCGACGCCGGCGGCGAAGAACATGTAGCCGAGTTGCGAACAGGTCGAATAGGCGACGACGCGTTTGATGTCGTTCTGGAGAAGCCCGACGGTCGCGGCGAAAAACGCCGTGGTCGCGCCGATGAAGGTGACGAGGGCCGCCGCGTGGGGCGCGTATTCATAGATCACAGAGCACCGGCAAACGAGGAAAACGCCGGCCGTCACGATGGTCGCGGCATGGATGAGGGCGGAAACGGGCGTGGGCCCTTCCATGGCGTCCG
>CAZBOC010000443.1:0-2121 GCA_964493225.1 uncultured Caulobacterales bacterium
TGGCGTGGTTCGCTTTGGCCTTGCCGACGAAGATCCGGTCCGCGTCGCGCCGGGCGAGCGCCAGGATTTCGTTGCTGACGAGCCGGTCGTGGAGAATGACGTCGGCTTCCTGGATCAGCCGGTGGGCCTTCAGCGTCAGGAGTTCCGGATCGCCCGGCCCGGCTCCCACAATATGGACGACGCCGTCGCGCCGGGCGGGGACGGATCCGTTGATCGCGGCGATCATCGCCTCGCGCGCGCGCGCCTCGTCGCCGGCGAGGAAAGCGGCCGCGATGGGGCCGTCGAACACCGCCGACCAAAAGGCGCGCCGTTCCGATTGGGGGATCGTCGCCTTGACCGCGTCCCGGAATGAAGCCGCGAAGCCGGCGAGGTCGCCGAGCCGCGCCGGGGCCAGCGCCTCAATCTTGCCGCGCAGGCGTTGTCCGAGGACCGGGGCCGCGCCGCCGGTGGAAATCGCGACGACGATGTCGCCGCGGTCGACGATTGAGGGCGTCGTGAAATCGCAGAGGTCGGGCCGGTCGACGACATTGACGAGGGCCCCGGCCTCGCGCGCCCAGCGGGCGAGGCGTTCAGCGTCCGCCGCTTGCGCATCGGCGACGACGACGAGGAGCGCGCCTTCGAAGTCGCACAACGCGGGCCCGGCCGCCGTGAAGCGCGTCGATCCCTGGAACTCGCGCCGCAGCTCTTCGTCGATGGCGGGGGCGATGATCGTCAGTTCAGCTCCCGCCGCAGCGAGGAGCCGCGCCTTGCGCAGCGCTTCCGGACCGCCGCCGGCGATGACAACCTTCCTGCCGGTGAGTTTGATGAAGGCGGGAAAACTCTTCATTGAATTAGATTTCCTATCTTACTCTTAGGAGCTGTTGCGATCCCGGCCGCGAGAATTCCTGATAACTAGTCAAGGCGTTCCATGGCGCAAAGCGAGAATTTCTTCTTGGCCGGAGAGATTTTCTGCAGCGCAGAAACAAACGCGCCTCTCTCGGGGCGCGCCGGGCGCGAGCGGCGTTTCCGTCGCGAAAGCGTGATCGACGCGCATTCATCGACGGCGGCGCGTTGCGATTGCAGCAGCTTTGGAATAGAAATGCTCATGAAAAACATTCCGCCCCTGAACGCCCTGCGGGTTTTCGAATCGGCAGCCCGGCACTTAAGTTTTACTAAAGCCGCCGAAGAGCTGAACGTGACGCCCGGCGCCGTCAGCCAGCAGATCAAGACGCTGGAGGACTATATCGGCGCGAAGGTCTTTCGCCGGGAGAAGCGCGCGCTTCTCCTGACGGACGAGGCCCAGGCGAGCCTGCCGATCCTGCGCGAGGGTTTCGACAAACTCGTCGAGGCGGCGCAGATCCTGATGTCGCGCGGCGACGCCGGGCGGCTGACGGTTTCGGTCGCGCCTTCCCTGGCGGCCAAGTGGCTGGTGCCCCGGCTTGACGACTTCCAGGCCGCGCACCCCGAAATCGACGTCTGGGTTTCCGCGGACATGGATGTCGTGGATTTCGCCCTCGAAGACGTCGACCTCGCCATTCGCTACGGAGCCGGCCGGTATCCGGGCCTCGAGTCCGAGCGGCTGATGTCGGAGACGATCATTCCGGTCTGCAGCCCGGCGCTCCTGCGCGGCGAGCATCCCCTCAAGACGCCCGGCGACCTCGCCCGCCATGCGCTGCTCCACGACATCAGCCCGGACAAGGACGAATCCATTCCGAACTGGTCGATGTGGCTTAAGGCGGCGGGGGTCAAAGGCGTCGACGGCAAGCGCGGGATCAAATTCAACCAGTCGAGCCTCGTGATCGAGGCGGCCGTGGCGGGCAAAGGCGTCGCGCTCGCAAAGGCCGCCATCGCCCTCGCCGACCTGGAGGCCGCGCGGCTCGTCGTGCCGTTCGATCTGACGACTCCCTCATCCTTCGCCTATTACATCGTCCATCCGACGTCGAAATCGAACGCTGCGTCGGTCAAGGCCTTCAAGGCGTGGCTCCACGCCCAGGCCGAAGCAACTCCCGACGGCGCCGAAATGGGGGCGGTCGGCCAGGGGCCGCACGCCGATCTTCATCAACGATAGGGAAACGAAGGGCGCCGCTCGCGCCGACGGGGGGAGAGGGAGGCGCGAGCGGCTGTGCAACTTTCAGCCTGAGA